>CATXML010000009.1 GCA_958372035.1 uncultured Collinsella sp.
CACTCAGAAAATCTTATATATAGAGACTTAGATTTGTGTATAAGATCGTACAAAGCTGGCAACAATACTTCTCGAACAACGTGAAGCCGCCCCGTAGGGCGGCCACCCCAAGAGAGGTGATTCCATGAGAATCGATAAGCTAGCAATGACGTCGCGCGAGGCGCTGCAGACCGCCATGAGCACGGCTGCCGATGCGCAGGCCGGCGCGGTGGAGCCGATTCACCTGCTGTCCGCCCTGCTCGGCGCCGGCGAGCGCAATATCTCCGTGATCATCGAGCGCATCGGTGCCGACCCGGCCCAGCTTGCACGCTCCACACAGGATGCCATCGACCACGCGCCCAAGGTGTCGGGCGAGGGCCAGCAGATGGGTCTTTCCAACGAGCTCGTCCGCGTCATCGAAAAGGCCGAGAAGAAGGCCACCAAGATGGGCGACAGCTTTGTGGTGACCGAGCATCTGCTGATGGCGCTTGCCGAGGACAAGGGCGAGGCCGGCCGCGTTCTGCGTGACGCCGGCGTGACCAAGGAGCGCATCGAGCAGGTTTACGAGGAGCTGCGTGGCGATGACCGCGTGACGTCTGCCGAGGACAAGACCCAGTTTGAGGCGCTGGAGCAGTACGGCCGCAATATCTGCGACCTTGCCCGCGCCGGCAAACTCGACCCGGTCATCGGCCGTACCGACGAGATCCGTCGTACCATCCAGGTCCTGTCCCGCCGCACCAAGAACAACCCCGTGCTCATCGGCGAGCCGGGCGTCGGTAAAACCGCCATCGTCGAGGGCATCGCCCAGCGTATCGTGGCCGGCGACGTGCCGAGCACCCTGCGCGACCGCGACCTCATCGAGCTCGACATGAGCGCGCTGGTCGCTGGCGCCAAGTATCGCGGCGAGTTCGAGGACCGCTTGAAGGCCGTGCTCAAGGAAGTGCAAAAATCCGAGGGTAAGGTCATCCTGTTCATCGATGAGCTCCACACCATCGTGGGCGCGGGTGCCACCGAGGGCTCCATGGACGCCGGCAACATCCTCAAGCCTGCGCTCGCCCGTGGCGACCTGCATGCGATCGGCGCGACCACGCTCGACGAGTACCGTAAGTACATCGAGAAGGACGCGGCGCTCGCCCGTCGTTTCCAGACCGTTATGGTGAGCGAGCCTACCGTCGAGGACACCATCTCGATCCTGCGTGGCCTCAAGGAGAAGTACGAGATCTTCCACGGCGTGCATATCACCGATAGCGCGCTCGTGGCCGCCGCCGACCTCTCCGATCGCTACATCGCCGACCGCTTCCTGCCCGACAAGGCCATCGACCTGGTCGACGAGGCCGCAAGCCGCCTGCGCATGGAGCTCGACAGCATGCCGGTCGAGATCGACGCTACCACGCGTCAGCTCACCCAGCTGCAGATCGAGGAGCAGGCACTCATGAAGGAGACCGACGACGCCTCCAAGGAGCGTCTGGAGGCGCTGCGCCAAGAGATCGCCGAGGTCCAGGAAAAGCTCAACGTGCAAAAGGCCGGCTGGCTCAACCAAAAGAACGCCATCGACCATGTGCAGGAGCTGAAAAGCCAGCTCGATGAGGCCAAGAGTGAGGAGGAGCGCGCGACGCGCAACGGCGACCTGGGTCGTGCGTCCGAGCTGCGCTTCTCCGTGATTCCGGGCCTGCAGCAGCAGATTCAGGAGTCCGAGGCTGCGCTCGAGGCACAAAAGGAGCAGGACGGCGAGGGCCTCAACGAGCAGGTGACCTCCGACGAGATTGCCGAGGTCGTAAGTGCCTGGACCGGCGTGCCCGTGTCCAAGATGATGCAGGGCGAGCTCGACAAGCTCAAGGGCCTGGAGGGCGAGCTGCATAAGCGCGTCATCGGTCAGGACGAGGCCGTGTCCGCTGTGGCCGCGGCCGTGCGCCGCAGCCGTGCGGGCCTCTCCGATCCAGACAAGCCCATCGGCAGCTTCTTCTTCCTGGGCCCCACCGGCGTAGGCAAGACCGAGCTCGCCAAGGCGCTGGCCGAGTGCCTGTTCGATGACGAGCGCGCGCTCGTGCGTATCGACATGTCCGAGTATATGGAGAAGTTCAGCGTCCAGCGTCTGATCGGTGCGCCTCCGGGATACGTGGGCTACGACGAGGGCGGCCAGCTCACCGAGGCCGTGCGCCGTCGTCCGTACTCCGTAATCTTGCTCGACGAGATGGAGAAGGCTCATCCGGATGTCTTCAACGTGCTGTTGCAGGTGCTTGATGACGGCCGTCTGACCGATGGCCAGGGTCGCCAGGTGTCCTTCAAGAACACGATTATCATCATGACGTCCAACGTGGGCTCCAAGGCCATCGCCGAGCTTTCCGGCAAGGACGAGGAGGAGATGCGCCATCAGGTCGACGCCGCCATGTCTCAGACCTTCCGCCCCGAGTTCCTCAACCGTATCGACGATATCGTGGTGTTCCATCCGCTCGGCATGGCGCAAATCGAAAAGATCGTCGACATCCAGCTTGCCGACGTTCGCGCACGCCTGGCCAAGGAGCGCATGACGCTTGCCATCACCCCGGCGGCCAAGCAGATGCTCGCCGTGGGTGGCCTGGACCCCGTGTTCGGTGCCCGTCCGCTCAAGCGCCTGGTCCAGCGCGAGGTCGTGGACGCCATCGCCGCCGCCATCATCGACGGCACGGTGCGCGAGGGCGATCAGGTGACGGTCGATGCCGACAAGGACGGCGGCTTTACCGTCGTGTGCGACAACACGCCGGCGGCCACCTACGAGGTCCCCGACGCCGAGTAGATTTATGGGACATGCCTTAAAATCTGCCAGCCGTCTCTAAACGCCAAGGGCGGCGGATCCAATGGGGTCCGCCGCCCTTTTTCGTGCGACAATCGATGATGTTGAACACGATTGCACGGCAAGGAGATATGCAGATGATAGACAAGAACAAGACGAACACGTCGACGACCGATGCCGCACCCAAGCCTGCGCCTAAGCCGGCACCCAAGCCGCGCGACCCCTACATCCGTGCCGAGAACGAGGATGACGACGGCTACGATCCTTATAGCGATCGTCGCCCCGAGCGCGAGCCCCTCTTCGAAGCCGACCCCTGGCGTTAAGTAGCTCATTTGGGACGGGGTTTTTAGCTACTTTGTTTTCGGCTAGAGGCGTTCATGCCTGCCCCCTCGGCCGCTCGATATCCTCCGGGAGGGGCCACTAATAGAAAACTTGCTTATCCATTAATCAAGATACGCATAATCTTGCTCTCCTGCTAATCAAGAATCGTTATAATCTTGATTAGCAGGAGAGCAAGATTGGAGAATTATGGCATTCAACGACTTGGTGGCTCAAAAAATAAAGGACTTTGAGCAACAGGGGATTCCGCAGGTCTTTGAGCGCGACCTTGATCTGGGCAACCCGCAGGAGCCAAAGCGCGACAACATCGTATATGTGATTGTGGGCGCCCGTCGTTGTGGAAAGACGTATCGCCTGTATCAGGAGATGCGGCGGCTTCAGGGCCAAGGCGTCGAGCTTGACCGGATGCTATATTTCAATTTTGAGGATGAGCGCTTGCGTCCGTATGAGCCATCGCTACTAGCGGACGTGCTCGATACATTCTATGCACTATATCCTGCTGCTCGAGGCGAGGGCGCCTACCTTTTCTTTGACGAGATCCAGGAAATACCCGAATGGGGTGCGTTTCTGCGACGCGTGGTCGATACGGAGAAGGCGACCGTTTACGTGACGGGATCTTCTTCTAAGATGCTGTCCTCAGAACTTAAGAGCGAGTTCAGGGGCCGTTCTCTTGTGCGAGAGCTTTTTCCGTTGAGTTTTTCGGAATACGTCCGATATAAGACGGGGAGCGTTCCTGAGTCGAACGCACCCTTCTCCTCGAGCGATGCGGCGTTGCTCCGACACCATCTGGTCGGATATCTCGAGCGAGGGGGATTCATCGCGACACTTGAGCAGACGCCCGCAGACACGATTCAGCTGCTACAGGAATATGCGTCGCGAACGGTCGCCATGGACGTCGTTGAACGTTACGACGTCAAGAACCCCCGTTTGGCCTCGCTGTTTCTGGCGCGGTGCATGGCATCTTCGGGACGAGAGCTGTCAGTGAACAAAGTGTACAACGAGTTCAAGAGCAGACAGATACCCGTCAGTCGAAATACGCTCAGCGACTTACTTGAGTATTACGAGGACGCCTACCTGCTGTTTTCGGTGCCGGAGTTCACGCGTTCGCTTGCAAATAATACGCGGTCTGCGTCTAAGGTCTACGCCGTCGACCCCGCGATGTTCGGAGCGTTCTCCCCCGCATCGGCATTGGATCAGGGTCAGAGGCTCGAGACCGCGGTGTTCAATGCGCTCAGAAGAAGGACCCCCGCCGTGCGGCCCGGTTCGGTTTGCCGCCTGCTGATTAAAGATAAGAATAAAAGCCATGAGGTGGACTTTGTGGCTGGGGATGCACTGCTCATGCAGGCTTACGGCCTGATTCAGGTAAGTGTGGATATGACAAGCGAGAAAACGCGCGAGCGCGAAATTGCCGCGCTCGATGCCGCGATGGCCCAGTTTGATCTTGGCGAGTCGGCAATCGTTACCATGGATGAGCAGGCCGATATTCCATGCAAACACGGCGTGGTACATGCTGTGCCCGCATGGAAGTGGCTCCTTTCCTAATCGTCTATGGATTTGCGAGGCCAGGACTCAGGTGTCATGGTCCGCTAGTCCTGGGCTTTGATGCTCGGCATCAGAATCTGGGCGAGGTAGTCGGTCTCGAGTTTGGTCGCGGCGTCGGCTTTGCCCTCTTTGCCGACCAGTACGTTCTTGATCTGGCTATAGGTGTAGCGGTTGCCGGTCGTAAGCTCGACAAGCTCAATGGCCGTGTCCATGGGGTAGGTTGACACGGGATTCTGCGTCCGTCCGTTGATGGTCTGGGGCACCACGTACGGATAGGCGGGGCCGCTGGCGTAGACGGTATAACCGTTGCCTAGGTTGGCCGCACCCAAAACCGTATCGCCTTCATCGGGCGTAAAGCTCTCGCCCTCGCGCACCGCGACGAGCGTCACAATCGGCGTGTTCGTGTCGCCGGCAAGATAGATGCATAGCGTGCTGCCATTTTGCCAAGTCTCGACCTTGCCGTACCACTCGACGGGGATATCGAGCTGGTAGAGGTCGGTTGCCTTGTGACGGGCGTCGGCATCACGGGCGGACTGTGCCTCGCTTGCGCTTACGGCGTTGGCGGCGGCATCGCGGCGCGTAATTGCCGCCTGCTGGAGTATCTTTGCCGCGGCGGCAGAGCTCGCGCCGCCTTCTTCGGCATACTTGGCGGCGGCATCGATCTGGTCGTCAGTCACCGTGTCGGCCGAAGGCACCTTGAGCTTAAAGGTGGCCTGGGCACTCAAATCCTGCCCATCGCTCTTGATCGTGACCTGCGCCTTGGTGGTCGGCACGGTATAGACGGTACCGTCGGACGTGATGGGGGAGGCGGCGATGGAGAGCGTGTAGTCACCGGGTAGCAGTTTGATGCCACGGCCGTGCTCGTCAACATAGAGTGTTTCGCTCACGGAGGATCCGTCAGAATCCTGGCCACTCACTTGTACGGGAATCTTGGAGCCGGCGGAACAGTCGAGTCCCGCGGCATGTATGCCAATCTGCACCGACATCATCGTGTGGGCATTGGCGGCGGTGATGGCAGCCTGCTCTTGCCGGTATCCGTTCCAGGCTGCGTAGCCTGCGCCGCCGGCGACGAGCGCGACGGCCACAACGCCGGCAACCATCAGGTTGCGGCGCTTGGGCGACATCTTGCGATGACGAACCTCGGCTTCGCGTGCCGAAGGAACGGACGGTAGGGGAATATCGCCCATGGCGATGGTCTCGTCCACGACAGGAGCAGAACCTAGGCCGGGGAGCTCGCGGGTCAGCGAGTCGTCGGCAGGCAAGCTGCCAAGCAGGACGGTCTCTTCTCCCGAGTCGGATTCCGGCTGGTCATCGTCCTTGCTATCGTCCTCTTCGGCTTCGGCCTCGTCAGGAGCGTCTTTGGCGTCGCTGTCTTCGTGCGCCTCGTCCTGCGTGTCGACGGCCGAATCGCTAAAGAGCTCGTCTAGCGCAATCCGGTCAAGGCTCTCCAGGGCCTCGGCACATGCTTCCGCATCCTGGGCCGCATCCTCGCGGCCACACATCTCATCGCTCATATATCCCCCAATGCAATATCGGCTCAACACTGTACCCAAAAATGGAGCCATATAAAGCGAATGCGAAATATAAGATCCGATTTAACCCGAGCACATCGTTCAGCCGCATCCTCGCGGCAGCAAAAAGCCCCCGGAACGCGAACGAATCACATTCCGGGGGGCTCTGCAATGCGTTGAGTTGCGCGGAGCCGGCTACGCCGCTTCGTGCTCAAACGATGTTTGCGTCAGGCACGTTACTCGGCGTGCGCGTAGTCAACCTTGGCGCGGCGAGCGGTGGCCTTCTCCCAATCGCTGGTGCCCTCAAAGACATCCTGCTTGTAGGGATTGCGGCCGAGCTTCTTGGCGCGGTAGGCGATGTAGATGATCGCGGCGACGTTGGCGACCAGTGCGGCGATCGAGACCGCGGTAGCGGCGCTGGGGTCGAGCGTGGAGTGGGTCACAAAGATGGACTCCTCCTGGAAGAACGGGAACACCTGGGCAAACATGCACCAAATAGCCAGCGTAAAGGCGCGGTTCTGGATCCAGCCGCCCTTGTTCCAGATAAAGGCGGCGACGGTGGGCGCAAGCAGCAGCGCAAAGCCGCAGAACCAGGAGTGGGTGGGCAGACAGTTGTAGGTGTAGCAGAAGTTCCAGATATCGTAGGCGATGATGTAGACCCAGGTCATATCGGGCCACAGCATGTCGGTCTGATCCTCGGAGGCGTAGACGCTCCACCAACCGGTCATGCAGAAGATGTTGATGATACCGGCGATGCCGTTGAACACGTTGTTCCAGCCGGCCAGCTGCGTAGCACCTTCGGAGGTGACCCAGGTGGACTCGCCCAGGACAAAGAAGTGATAAGCGCTCTCGAAGTCGGACACGACGGCGATCATGATGTTGATGGCGACGATCACAAACGGCCATGCGCGGAACCAATGCGCCTTGCCGATCTTGCCCCACTGGTACTTAATGGCAATGAAGCCCCAGCAACCGGCCAGCGCCGCGTATACCTTGGCGTAGTGGAACCAGCTGTTCTGGTACACATGGGTGGGGTTGGTGAGCGCCCATTCGGCACCCTGCGAAACGCCGACGGCGATGGCGATGCAGTAGATGGTCATGGCCAGCGGAGCCACGCCAAAGATGATGGCCGCGCCCAGCTTGGTGCGCCTGCCTACCTCGTTGAGCACGATCAGGCCAATAAAGACCATGGCCCAGCCGGCCCAGTGGATAAGGGTATTGCTACCCCAAACATCGAACAGCATGCTGCTCTCCTTTCACAAGCCCGCGGCCCCTCTTCTGATCGCGGGCAGTTTGGCCAAATGTCGTCAGTTCTGGGGCTTGCGCTCCGGATACTTGGCGGTATAGCCCTCGATGTGGAGTGTCGAGGCGATGATTTCCTTGACCGTCTCGTCGGGCACATCGGGGTGCGTGCGGATATACATCAAAAGACCCATGATGAGGGTGTAGAACGTCTCGTAGACATGGTCGATGCGTAGCTCATGATGGGCGACAAAATCCACCACGGTGGTATCGCAGATATACTGCGCCACGCGCTGGACCACGTTGTGCAAAAAGCCGCCGTAGAGCGCGCCGCTGCTCGAGGTGAGCGTGCTCGGCAGCTCGTGGCCGCTGGCGACCAGGCGTTTAAAGAGCGGGGCGACGGTGTCGAGCGCGCCCTCGATATCACCAACGGTGCGGCCGGCATTCCACGTCTCGAGCTCGGAGATAAAACCGTCGATTGCCTCGTCCATGACGGCGGTGACGGCGGCGTCCATGTCGGCGAAGTAGTGGTAGAACAGCGAGCGCGTGCAGCCGGCTCGCTTGGTTACGGCCGAGACGGATAGGTGGGACACGCCCAGCTCGGAGCTTACGGTGCGCACGGCATCGAGGATCTCGCGACGGCGTTCGTCGCCCGTCAGGCGCTTTGCCGTGCTGTCGGACGCGAGGACGGCATCAGCCACAGAGATGTTTGCCGTGTTATCGCTCATGCGTTTGCCGCCTTTCATCCGTTTGGGCCCGACCGTTCGCCTAACAGTCTTGAATATTGTTGACGGTTCGTCAATACTGTTTTTGACACAATGTCAACAATAGCGGGTGAACGGCATGGGGGCATGCCCGGCCTGCAAAAAAAGAGGGGCGCTGCGGTCTCGCCGGGCTGCGGCAAGAGAAGGGATAACCATGATTCTCAACGGACCGGGGATTAGCTATACCGAGCCCGATATCGGCGCGGAGTTCGTGCCGCCGCTGCCGGAGCATCCGCGCGAGGCCATCGTCAAACTGTGCGAGCACTGCACCAACCGCCTGCTGCGTCGCGATGAGCTGCTGGGCTACGAGTACTGGTCGTTTGCCGAGGCCGCAACCGACGAGCAGGCCGAAGTGCTCTGCAAGATGAAGATGCGCCGTCC
This sequence comes from uncultured Collinsella sp., assembly GCA_958372035.1. Classification (GTDB taxonomy): domain Bacteria; phylum Actinomycetota; class Coriobacteriia; order Coriobacteriales; family Coriobacteriaceae; genus Collinsella. The sequence continues at coordinate 8,529 of CATXML010000009.1, forward strand.
CTATACGCTGCCCGAGATGGTCAAGCTCACCGGCATGCCCGAAGCCGATATCGAGAAGATGCTCGACGACATGAGCTACACGGGTCTGCTCGAGTACAACTGGGAGAACCCCGAGCGCGCCAAGCAGTGGGTGCTGCCCATGCTGGTGCCGGGTTCTGCCGAGTTCCTCAACATGCGCGTGAGCCAGCTCGAGGAACACCCGGTCTACGCCAAGTTCTTTGAACAGGCATCCAAAGGCCCGCTGTCCCGCGCCACGCCGATGGTGCCGCCCGGAGGCGCCGGTATCGGCATGCACGTCATTCCGGTCGAGAAGGCTATCGATGCCGCGAGTACGTCGGTGCCGATCGAGCATATCGAGCACTGGCTCGACAAATACGAGGGTAAGTATGCCGCCAGCACCTGCAGCTGCCGCGCGAGCCGTCGCGTGATGGGTGAGGGCTGCGCCGACGACCCGGCCGATTGGTGCATCGCCGTGGGCGATATGGCCGACTACGTGGTCGAGACCGATCGTGGCCATTACGTGACCCGCGACGAGGTTTACGACATCCTGCGCCAGGCCGAGGACAACGGCTTTGTGCACCAGATCACCAACATCGATGGCGAGAACAAGATCTTCGCCATCTGTAACTGCAACGTCAACGTGTGCTACGCCCTGCGCACCTCGCAGCTGTTCAACACGCCCAACCTGTCGCGCTCGGCCTATGTCGCCAAGGTCGAGAAGGACAAGTGCGTGGCCTGCGGTCGCTGCGTTGAGGTGTGTCCGGCCGGCGCCGCCAAACTGGGCCAGAAGCTCTGCAGCAAAAAGGCCGGCGGCCGCGTGCCCGAGTATCCGCGCCAGGAGCTGCCCGATGCCACCAAGTGGGATCACACCAAGTGGTCGCCCAACTACCGCAACGACAACCGCATCGAGACGCACGAGTCTGGCACCGCGCCCTGCAAGACGGCTTGCCCCGCTCACGTTGCCGTTCAGGGCTACTTAAAGCTTGCGGCGCAGGGCCGCTACGACGAGGCTCTGGCGCTCATCAAGCGCGAGAACCCGCTGCCCGCTATCTGCGGCCGTGTGTGCAACCGCCGCTGCGAGGATGCCTGCACCCGCGGCCGTGTGGACGCCGCCGTGGCTATCGACGAGGTCAAGAAGTTTATCGCCCAGCGCGATCTGGATGCCGCGACTCGCTATGTCCCACCTGTGGTGACCCCGACGCGTGCCGGCGGCTTCGACCAGAAGATCGCCATCATCGGCGCCGGTCCGGCCGGTCTGTCCTGCGCCTTCTATCTGGCCGAGAAGGGCTACAAGCCCGTCGTGTTCGAGAAAAACGAGCGCCCGGGCGGCATGCTCACCTACGGCATTCCCAGCTTTAAGCTGCAGAAGGATGTTATCGAGGCCGAGGTCGAGGTCATTCGCCTGATGGGTGCCGAGTTCCGCTATGGCGTGGAAGTCGGTCGCGACGTGACGCTCGACGAGCTGCGCGCGCAGGGCTTTAAGGCCTTCTACGTGGCCATTGGCTGCCAGGGCGGCCGCCTTGCCGGCATTCCGGGCGAGGATGCCGAGGACGTGACCGTGGCCGTCGACTTCTTGCGCGAGGTTAACAGCGGCAAGATCGACGCGCTGCCCGGGCGCACCATCGTGGTGGGCGGCGGCAACGTGGCCATCGACGTCGCGCGCAACGCCTGCCGTCTGGGTTCCGAGCACGTTGAGATGTTCTGCCTGGAGAGCGAGGCCCAGATGCCTGCCAGCGAGGAGGAGCGTCGCGAGGCCATTGAGGACGGCGCGCACATTAGCTGCGGCTGGGGCCCCAAGGAGATTCACCTGGACGAGGCCGGTCGTGTGTGCGGTATCACCTTCAAGCGCTGCACGCGTGTCTTTGACGACGAGGGCCGTTTTGCGCCCGAGTATGACGAGAACGACTTGCGCCGTGTCGATGCCGACCGTGTCGTCATGTCGATTGGCCAGTCCATCGTGTGGGGCGACCTGCTGGCTGGCTCCAAGGTGGAGCTTGGCCGCGGTCAGGGTGCCCTTGCCGATCCTCAGACCTACCAGACCGCCGAGCCAGACATCTTTGTGGGCGGCGACGTCTACACCGGTCCGAGTTTTGCCATCGATGCCATCGCCGCCGGCCACGAGGCCGCCGTGTCCATCCATCGCTTTGTGCAGCCGGGGTCCACGCTCACCATCGGCCGCAACCAGCGCCGCTACACCGCGCTTGACCGCGACGATGTCGTGATCGAGAGCTACGACAACGCGAGCCGCGAGGTTGCCCATGTGGACCGCGAGCGCGAGAAGGCCGCGCCGTTTAGCGAGTACGTCGAGACCTTTACCGAAGAGCAGGTGCGCGCCGAGACCGCCCGTTGCCTGGGCTGCGGCGCCTCGATCGTCGACCCCAACAAGTGTATCGGCTGCGGCCTGTGCACCACCAAGTGCGCGTTCGATGCCATCCATCTGGATCGCGATCGCCCCGAGTGCTCCACGATGGTCAAATACGAGCAAAAGCTCCCAAGCCTCGGCAAGTATGCTTTAAAGCGCGCCATCAAGATTAAGTTCGGTCGAAAATAGGTAACCATGGCGGGTAAGGGGACGGCGCAGACTAGATTTCGCCGTCCCCTTGTTTTGAGTTTGCATCGAATCAACCTCTGCAGAAAGGGTTTCGCCTTGCATGAATTGGGGATCGTTTACCACATCATTCGCGATGTTGAGAACGTGGCGCGCGCCAATGGCGTGAGTCGCGTTTCGAGCGTGACGCTGCTCCTGGGCGAGGTCTCGGGCGTCGTTCCCGATCTGCTGCTTGATGCTTGGCGCTGGGCGGCAGATAAAAAGCCTATCACGCAGGGCGCGGAGCTTATTGTGGAGCCTGTCGAGGCCGTGACGCATTGCGAGGCGTGCGGCTGCGACTACGCGACGGTCGAGCACGGCAAGACCTGCCCCCATTGCGGTAGCGGCGAGACCTATCTGCTGCAGGGCCAGGAGGTCATGATCAAGCAGATCGAGACCCCCGACGAGGACCCGACAGACGCTGCCCCCGACGGCCTATCCGATGCCCCCGATGCCGTCGACGCCGCCAACCCCCTCCACATCGCCTAACTTAGTCGTGGGGGGCGGTCTTGAATGTATAGCCCGTTAAGGACGGCCCCAACGACTACTTGCGCTATTACATAAGTCATGCTAATAGTCAAGTTATGTCTGTTTAAACAAAATAGCGGCAGTACAAGCGCATTCGCGCTTGCCTAAAATCGATATTAATGAACAGTCTGCTTGTATCTGTAAAATGCATGGCTTGATGAGCGACGCCTTGGCGTGTAATGAGTCAAAAAGCAGTAACGTAATCAACTTGTAACAAACCTAGACGTTTAAACAAATAATCCAACCTTTTGCGAATTTAGCCTTAATTACACAAACTAAACAGGTATACTTCCTTAATGTCGTGTAGGGAATACGTAGACAAAAAGGAGGTTATGTGATGGTAAGTATTGTTCTTGCTAGCCATGGTGACTTGGCGGCTGGAATCAAGCAGACGGGCTCGATGGTCTTTGGCGATCAGCCGTCTGTTGCCGTGGTCTCGCTCGAGCCGAGCATGGGCCCCGACGACTTCCGTGCCAAGGTCGAGGAAGCAGTCGCTTCCTTCGAGGACCAGGAGCAGGTGCTCTTCCTCGTTGATCTGTGGGGCGGCACGCCGTTCAACCAGATCAGCGGGCTCATCGAGGGCCACGATTCCTGGGCTATCGTCACCGGTGTCAACCTGCCTATGCTCATCGAGGCATATTCGCAGCGCTTTGACGCAAAGAACACTGCACATGCGATCGCAAAACATCTCGTGACTGAGGCTAAGGCTGGCGTGCGCGTCAAGCCCGAGTCTCTGGAGCCCGAGGAGAAGAAGCCGGCTACGGCCGCTGCTGCTCCTGCAGGCGCCATCCCTCCGGGAACGGTCATCGGCGATGGGCACATCAAGATCGCCCACGTCCGTATCGACACCCGTCTGCTGCATGGTCAGGTGGCCACCACGTGGACCAAGCAGATCAACCCCAACCGCATCATCGTGGTTTCCGACGGCGTTGCTCACGACGAGCTCCGCAAGACCATGATCGAGCAGGCTGCCCCTCCGGGAGTCCATGCCAACGTCGTGCCCATCAAGAAGATGGCCGAGGTCGTCAAGGACACGCGCTTTGGTGACACCAAGGCCATGCTGCTGTTCGAGAACCCGCAGGATCTGCTCAGGGCCATCGAGGCCGGCGTCGACATCAAGGAAGTCAACATCGGTTCTATGGCTCACTCCAAGGGCAAGGTCGTCGTCACCAACGCCGTCGCTATGGGCGATGACGACGTCAAGACTCTCGAGGCCCTCAAGGCCAAGGGCGTCAAGTTCGAGGTCCGCAAGGTTCCTTCGGATTCCTCCGAGGATCTCGACGCCATGTTGAAGAAAGCTAAGGCCGAACTGGCCGCTCAAGCATAGTAAAGGAGGGTCCGATACATGTCTGCAATCACTATTCTGCTTGTTGCGATTGTCGCGTTGCTTGCCGGTATGGAAGGCATTCTGGATGAGTTCCAGTTCCATCAGCCGCTCGTGGCATGCACGCTTATCGGTCTCGTAACCGGTCACCTTCAGGAGGGCATCCTCCTGGGCGGTTCGCTCCAGATGATGGCCCTTGGCTGGGCTAACGTCGGCGCCGCCGTCGCGCCTGACGCCGCTTTGGCCTCGGTCGCCTCTTCGATCATCATGGTGCTCGCCCTCAACGGCGGCGCCACCGATTCGGGCAAGGCCGTTACCGCCGCTATCGCCGTCGCCGTCCCGCTGTCGGTCGCTGGTCTGTTCCTGACCATGATCTGCCGTACCCTGGCTACCGCTATCGCTCACGCCATGGACGGTTGCGCCGAGAAGGGCGACTTCGCCGGCATCGAGCGCTGGCAGTACGCTGCCATCCTTATGCAGGGCCTTCGTATCGCCATCCCGGCAGTACTTCTGTGCATCATCCCGGCCGAGGCTGTTACCAACGCGCTTAACGCTATGCCCGACTGGCTGTCCGGCGGCATGGCTGTCGGCGGCGGCATGGTCGCTTCCGTCGGTTACGCCATGGTCATCAACATGATGGCCACCAAGGAGACCTGGCCGTTCTTCATCCTCGGCTTTGTCCTTGCTGCCATCCCTCAGCTCACGCTGATCGCCCTTGGCCTCATCGGCATCTCCCTTGCCCTCATCTACCTTGGCCTTAAGGATCTGGCCAAGCAGGGTGGCGGCATGAGCGGTGGCTCCGGTGACCCGCTCGGCGACATTCTGAACGATTACGAGTAGGAGGGGAGTGATACATATGGCAGAGAACAAGATTCAGCTCACCAAGGCTGACCGCAAGAAGGTTTGCTTCCGTCATCAGTTCCTTCAGGGCTCGTGGAACTACGAGCGTATGCAGAATGGCGGCTGGTGCTTCGCAATGATCCCTGCGATCAAGAAGCTCTACACCAGCAAGGATGACCAGATTGCCGCTCTTAAGCGCCACCTGGAGTTCTATAACACCCATCCCTATGTTTCCGCCCCCGTCATTGGCGTTACCCTCGCTCTCGAGGAGGAGCGCGCCAACGGTGCTCCGATTGACGACGTCGCCATTCAGGGCGTCAAGGTCGGTATGATGGGCCCGCTCGCCGGCGTCGGCGACCCCGCCTTCTGGTTCACCCTTCGCCCGATTCTGGGCGCTCTGGGCGCTTCCCTGGCCCTGTCCGGCAGCATTGCCGGTCCGCTGCTGTTCTTCTTCGCGTGGAACATCATCCGTTACGCCTTCCTGTGGTACACGCAGGAGTTTGGCTACAAGGTCGGCTCCTCCATCGCCAAGGACCTCTCCGGCGGTCTGATGGGCAAGGTCACCGAGGGTGCTTCCATCCTTGGTATGTTCATCATCGGCGCCCTGGTCGAGCGCTGGGTGTCCATCTCCTTCACCCCGGTCGTCTCCAAGGTCACGCAGTCTGCTGGCGCCTTTATCGACTGGGCTAACCTGCCCTCCGGTTCCGAGGGTGTCAAGGAAGCACTGACGATGTATAACTCCATCGGCGGTACTGCCCTTGATCAGGTCAAGGTCACTACGCTTCAGGCCAACCTCGATCAGCTCATCCCCGGCCTTGCCGCCGTGTGCCTGACCCTGCTGGTTTGCAAGCTCCTCAAGAAGAAGGTCAGCCCGATCGTCATCATCCTGGCCCTCTTCGCCGTCGGCATCATCGGTCGCGTCTGCGGCTTCATGTAAGCACGCTTCGGTTTAAGACCGAGAGTTGCTAGGCAAGGGCTTTTGAGCCATTGAAACGGACCGCACCCGGTGGGTACACTGGATGCGGTCCGATTGTTTTATTTGGAGGGCGAGGCGCGCATGGCGCAATCTCAGAACAGCACGGTCGATCTGGCAACGCCGGCAACCTGCCTGATGGGGCTTACCAGCCACGGCAACGTGATGGTGGGCAATAAGGCGTTTGAGTACTATAACGAGCGCAATCCCGAGGATTATATTCAGATTCCGTGGGACGAGGTCGACTATATTGCCGCCGAGGTTTTGCGCGGTACCAAGAAGATCACGCGTTTTGCCATCTTCACCAAGGATAACGGTCACTTTACGTTTTCGACGCGCGACGACAAAGAGACGCTGCGCGCGGTTCGCAAGTACGTTGACGAGGACAAGCTCGTGCGCTCGCCCGACTTTATCGACGTGACCGCCAAGGGCGCCAAGAGCATTCCCAGCGTCATCAAGAGCCTCTTTCACAAGGATAACTAGTCATTAAGGAGCACCTCCCCCTCAAAGTGGGACGCACTTTCCGGAGGGCTGTTCCACCGCAGCTTCGAAGAGTGGCTATACGCTGCATTACAACGGTGTAAATCTGCTACACTAGTACAACATGCCTCCGTAGCTCAGGGGATAGAGCACCGCTCTCCTAAAGCGGGTGTCGACGGTTCGAATCCGCCCGGGGGCACCAGAGATTTGCCGAGCCCGGTACCACCACGGTGCCGGGCTCTTCTGGTCTAAAGGCATGCCGTAGT
>CATXML010000010.1 GCA_958372035.1 uncultured Collinsella sp.
AAGCGTCATCGCCCGCCCAATACGTTGGAATCACGACCGTGGCGTTCATGCCTTACCCTCCCTGCAACACAAAAACGGGGCGCCGCCAAACACAGGCGACGCCCCGCGACCTAGCTGATTCCATCATACCCACTTGGGCTAAACATTGCTCGGAAGTCAGAATGATTTATGCGGCTACTTCCAAAAGAGTACTGCAGATAGGCACAATTGCTGTACTGAGCCCGGTTGCCTTACGCCGCCGCCTGAGTCATGCGGGACAGGCGGACCAGCAGCATAAAGCCAACAACCAGCAGCACGCCAATGGAAAGGACGCCCAGCGACGGGTTGCCGGTCAGCGAGGTGACGACCGACACTAGAAAGGTGCCCATGACGCTTGCATAACGACCAAAGATATCGAAGAAGCCGTAATACTCGTTGGATTTTTCCTTAGGGATAATGCGGCCAAAGTAGCTACGGCTGAGCGCCTGCACGCCGCCCTGGAACAGGCCGACCATAATGGCAAGCACCCAGAACTCAAAGGCGGTCTTTAGGAAGAACGCGGCAAAGAGCACGATGCCCATGTAGGCGGCGACGGCCACCAAGATCATATTGAGTGTGCCCACGCGACCGGCGAGCTTGCCGTAGATGATGGCGGACGGGAAGGCCACAAACTGCGTGACGAGCAGCGCCAGCACCAGCTGGGTCGAGTCGATGCCCAAAGCCGATCCGTAGCTGGTTGCCATGGAAATGACCGTGTGCACACCGTCGATGTAGAAGAAGAACGCGATCATGTAGACCAGCACGGTCTTGTTGTGGGCGATTTCGCGCATGGTATGTCCGACCTCGGAGAACACGCCGCCCACGATGTGGCCGATGGTGTCCTGGGGACCGCGCTCGCGACCGTACTTTTGCTTATAGGTGCGAATGAGCGGCAGGGTAAAGATGAGCCACCAGGCACCGGTGATGATAAACGACAGACGCGTTGCCAGCATGGTGGGGACGCCAAGAGCGGGGCCACCCATGATAAGCGCCAGGCAGATGATGAACGGCACGGTGGAACCGATGTAGCCCCAGGCATAGCCCGAGCTGGACACGGCGTCCATGCGCTCGTCGGTGGTAATGTCGGGCAGCATGGCGTCGTAGAACGTCATAGAAGAGTTAAGGCCGATGGTGCACAGCACGTACACGGTCAAAAATGCCATGGCGGACATTGGGATAGCCTGCGCCAGGCAAAGGACCAGGCCCGTGAGGAAGAAGCCCAAGAAGAACTTGATCTTGTTGCCGGCGTAATCGGCAAGCGCGCCCAGAATGGGCATGAGCATGGCAATGACTAGCGAGGCAATCGTCTGCGCGTTGCCCCAGGCGACCACCAGGTCTGCCGAGGAAGCACCGGTATTGATGGCGTTAAAGTAGATGGGCACCACCGAGGTATTGAGCAGCACGAGGGCCGAGTTGCCCACATCGTACATAACCCAGTTACGCTCGAGCTTGGTGTATTTCATGGACAGGGCCCCTTCGTATTCGCCCGATATACAGTTAGTTCATCGTACCCCAATTGTCCAGAGGCGCCGGTAAGGATTCGGCAAAGGGGCACGCACGAGCCCTACTCCTCGCGGTCGAACTCTTCGTCGGCGCCGAGCACGCGACCGCTGTAATTGACGTGGTTGGTCACGGCTTCCATATCGCCGGTCTCGATAAAGCGGGCGACCGTGCACTCGTAATCGACCAGCGCGCGGTCAAAGACCTCGGGGAAACTCTCGTTCGAGACCTCGTCAGTAAAGGGGTTCTTCCATGCCAAGTGGCCCAGGTTGCCGGTACGCTCGGGCAGCTCGGTCGTCACACGGTGCGCAAGGCCGTCGAGCAGCGAATAATCGTGCACCAAGCCCTCGAGCAGGGCAATCGCGCGCGTCTTGGCCGAACCGGCCGGCTCGATAGTGCGGTAGAGCAGCTGCATGTCGGCTACAGCGCCGGCGTACTCCCCCGCCGGGATGTCGATACCGTACACGCGCCCGGCGACGTAGCTCATCAGCACACCGGCCACGCGATTGATGCGGTCGGTGGTGACGATCTCGCCCGCCGGCGGATAATCCTCGACCGTGGCCCCGTCACGTTTAAGCTGCAGCATCAGCACGTCCAGGTCGCTTTCGAGCACGGCGTGAACTTGACTGCCCGAAGCCTCGAGCTCGGGGTCGGACTCAACAATGCCAAACTGCTGCTCGTAGACAAAGGGGTGGGCATTGCGGTCGAGCACATAGTGCGACAGCAGGCCCAGCGCAAAGGCGCGACCCAGGTTGGCATCGCGCGGCTGCAGGTGCGACACGCCGTCGCGCAGGCACGAGAACTGGCGCGACATGCGCGAGCGGTGCATAACCTGAGCAAGCAGCGTGCAGTCGGAGATGCGCGGCGTGAGCATGTGGAAGAAAAACGGGTCGGGACCTTGGTTTCCCAGGATAAAGGCGATGCGCTCCTCGTCGGACGTGATAACGCCCTGCGGAAGACGGTCGATGCTTTCCTCGCCAAACAGATGATGCGTAATGAGCGCGGGCATAATGATCCTTTCGATTTCATTCGATGTCACCCATTATGCCCACCGTGCGGTCATGCCAAACCTGCGGCGGTAAACGATGGTGTGCAGCCCGCCTACGCAAGCCCCAGGTGCGCCTTGACCTCGGCGGCGCGACGGCGGGACACGGGCACCGTCGAGCTCACGCGGTCGAGCCTGAGCTCCATCAGGCCCGTGGAGCCGATCTCGACATTATGTACGTCTTCCAAATTGACCAGATAACTGCGGTGGACACGAATAAAACCCTCGGAGGCCAAGCGCCGCTCGAGCGAGGAAATCGACTCATTGATCAGGTATGTTCCCTCGGCGCAAACGGCGTTGCAAAAATCGGCACGCGCCTCAAAGTAGCAGACATCCGCCACGGGAATGAACACCTTTTTGCCCCCGCGATCCACCGTCAGGCGCAAAGGCTGGCGCGGAGCATGGACGACACGGCGAGCGCCCAGGGCAGTCTCGATCTTGTCGAGTGCCTTTGACAAGCGGGCATCCTCGACCGGTTTGACGATGTAATCGACAGCATCGAGGTTATAGGCATCGGCCGCGTACTCGGCAAATGCCGTCACAAACACCACGACCGGCGGCGTCTTTAGGTTCTGCAGCGTCTCGGCAAGCTCAATTCCCGAGCGACCGGGCATGGTAATGTCTAAAAACAGCACGTCGGGCTTGTTCGACAGAATCGACTCCACGGCTTCGGTGACATTGCCCGCCTCGGCAATCTGACCCACACGCGTATCCTTTTCCAACAGATAGCGTAGCTCAGCCCTAATCGGAGGCTCGTCATCAACCACCAAGATGTTCCAGCCTTCGGACATATGCGCTTCCCCTCTTTTTCTCTCAATCCAACCGCGTACTACACCGTCAACGGCGCCGGCTCATGCGGCTCGCCGTTCAACTCAACGATGACCTGCGTTCCCACGCCCTCCTGGGACTTCACGCGCATGCCGGAATCTTCTCCGTAAAAGAAATGGATGCGCTGAAGCACGTTGAAGAGCGCCAGGCCGCAACCTCGCTTGATGGATCCGTCGGCGGTAATGCTCTCGGGCTCCTCTCGGCGATGCTGCTCAAACAGATGCGCGCAGACTTCTTCGCTCATACCGATGCCGTCATCTTCGACGATGATCTCCAAGCCGTCATCGGTCTCAAAAGCCCTAACACGAATAGAAAGCAGCTCGGTCTCGCGCTGCGCATGCTTGATGCAGTTTTCGAGCAGCGGCTGCAAGATAAACGGCGGCACCAGGCTGTCGCGCACCTCAAAGTCGATATCGACCGAAACGCGCAGACGGCCGTCGCCATACCGGGCCTGCATAAGGTTGATGTAACGAGTGCCCTGTTCCACCTCGTGCTCGAGCGTTGTGAGGGTATCGGAATCGGACAGTGTCTGACGGTAGTAATTGGAAAAGTCGATGAGCAGCGACCTGGCCTTGTCCGGCTCGGTACGCACGAGCGACACGATGGTGCTGATGGTGTTAAACAGAAAATGAGGATCGACCTGCGATTGCAAGGCGCGCAGCTCCACGCGAGCTGTAAGCTCGTCCTGGCGCTCGAGCTCAAAGCTGGCGAGCTGCGTGGAAATGAGGTCGGCAAAGCCCGAGGCAAGCGCCGTCTGGCGCATATCGATGCTGCTCAGACGGGGATAATACAGCTCGAGCGTGCCCACGCAATGCCCGCGCACGGTGAGCGGTGCGACGATACCGGCGCGCAGGCGCGGAAAGTAGCCACCCGTCTCAGTCGAGGCATCGCGCGAAAATACGCTTTGCTCACCGCTGTTGATCACGTTGAGCGTAGTCCGCAGCGCAACCGGAGTGCCCGCGGGGCATTTTGCCGAGTCCTCGCCCCAGCTCGCCAGCACCTGCTTGCCGTCGGTAAAGCAGATGGCCGAGGCAATGGTCTCGGAAAGGATGATTTTGGAAGCGCCCAGGGCCGCTTCGGGCGTAAGGCCTCGCGACGTATAGGCGAATATTTTCGATGCGATGGCGAGTGTGCGGTCGGTAGCGCTCGACGTGAGGTCGTCGGGAACGACAAAGACGTACGAGAAGAAGAAGCACAGCATGACCAAGCCGGCAATGACGACAACGCCCGGGACGGGGTTGGGATTATCGGTCAAATCCCAGATAAGCAACAGGATAAGCGCCGGAACGACAACACCGAGCAGGATGGCCTGGACCACATGCTGGGCCGTACGAAAGACCTTGGTAGAGTTGTAGCTCTTGCCCAGAATCAGCCTGTTTAAATCCACCGTCATCCCCTCTTGTCCGTAGCACCCATAGCAATAAAGAGGGCCGCAAGCGACCCTCTCCATTGCATTATGCAATCAAAAACTGTGTTTTACATCAAGCCATCGACAAACGGTATCTTAGGCGCTGTATTTGTTAGCCTCACCAAAAGTGCCAGCCTCGACGATCCAGCCGTCCTTCATGATGACGTCCATGTTGTCGGTGTTGAGCACGTGGATGTCGGCGGCGACGTCACCGTTGACAACCAGCAGGTCGGCGCACTTGCCGGCCTCGATGGAACCGGTCTCGTCCTCGATGTGGCACATCTTGGCACCGTTGAGGGTGGCGCAGGTGATGGTCTCGACCGGAGTGAAGCCGATCTTGTCGACGAACTCGTACATCTCCTCGATGGAGCAGGTGCCGTACGGGGTGACGAAGGAGAAGGAGTCGGAGCCGATCGTCATGACGACGCCGCGCTTCTTGGCCTCGCGCAGGCAGTCGTAGTTGCGCTGCAGCTCCTTCTCGACCAGGGTGCCCTCGTACTTGTCGTGCAGCTCGGGGACGTAGACGGGCGGATAGGTGGCGTACCAGGTGGGCAGGAAGGCGATCGTCGGGGTGAAGAAGGTGCCCTGCTCGGCCATGAGGTCCATGGTGCGCTCATCGATATCGAAGCCGTGAATCAGCTGCTCGCAGCCAAAGCGGACGGAATCGTAGGCGGCGGCGTGGTTGTTGTAGCAGTGACTCCACACGGGGATGCCGACCATCTTTGCCTCTTCGACCACGGCCTGGATCTCCTCGGAGCAATAGTGCTGGTCGCGACCGGAATCCCAACGCCAGATGCCGCCACCGGTTGCCCAGATCTTGATGGCATCGGGGTTCTCGCGCAGGCGACGACGGACGGCCTTGCGCAGATCCCAAGGACCATCGACCTGGTCGCCCCAGGGATGGGATTCCTTGTTGAGCTCCTGGGTGCAGTGGTGGGAGTCGCCGTGACCGGCAACGCGGCAGAAGCCCAGACCGGTGGCCAGAACGCGCGGGCCCTTAAAGACGCCCTTGTCGATGCAGTCACGGATCTGGATACCAAAGCGGCCGATCTCGCAGACGGTAGTGAGGCCGTGGGTGAGGCAGTCGTAGGCCTGCTTGACAGCGACGGCCTGCTTCTCGAGGAGCGGCTGCATGACCCAATCGGTGTCATCGTCGGTCAGGTTGCCCGAGAAGTGCAGGTGGGTGTCGATCAGGCCGGGAAGGACGGTCTTGCCAGCGGCGTCGATAACCTCAACGCCCTCGGGAAGGTCTTGCATAGCACCGGCATACTCGATCTTGCCGTTGTCGTCGACGAGAACGAGGGAGTTCTCGACCGGCTCGGCACCGGTACCGTCGATGAGCTTGCCGCCAACGATTGCGTACTTAGTGGACATGGTTCCTCCTTATGGATCCATATAGTGGGCGAGGCCATGTTGGGTTATGGCCTCACAAAGCTACCCAAGTGGTGCCGGGTTCGGTGCGCGGAAGAGAGGGGTCCGCGCACCCGATCCGCCCCGGCTAGGCGTTATTTTTTGCGGGAATTGGTGAAGGCCATGAGGGCCAGGCCAACGGCCAGCCAGCCGATCACGATGCTCCACTCCACCATGTTGAGGGAGGCGGGAGAGAACGGGACCACGAGCAGGCCAATGATGACGGCGCAGGCAGCGACAGCGAGGCTGATGCCAAACTTGCCGCCGGGCACCTCGTAGGGACGAGGCAGGTCGGGCTCGGTGAAGCGCATGCGCAGGCAAGCGAGGGCGACCATGCCGCAGGAGAAGATGAAGGCGAGAGCCGACACGTTGGTCAGAGGGATGAGCATGTTCTTGCCCAGGAACGGGCCGATGACGGTGATGACGCCCAGAACGGCGCAGGCGAGCTTGGGAGCGCCGGACTTGGGATCGACCTCGGCGAACTTCTCGGGCAGCTGGCCCTTGCGGCCCATGGCGAGCATGATGCGGCTCGTGGCGCCGTAGAAGGAGTTCATCGGGCCCATGGGTCCAAGCGTGGCGATGACGAGCATGGCCAGGTACAGGAGCATGTTGATGCCCTTGAGGCAGGCCAGCGCGGGAACCGGGCTCTTAACAAACTCATGCCAGTCGAGGATGGTGCCGAACGAGTAGATGCAGACCATGTAGAAGCCGCCGGCGGCCAGCAGGGCCAGGGAGATGATCTTGCCGAACTTGTTCCAGTTGAGGCCCTCGGCTGCTTCCTCAGCCTGCTGAGGAATAGTATCGAAGCCGGCGTAGAAGAACGGGGTCAAAACCAGGACCGACACGATGCCGGCGAACAGGCTGGTGCCCTCGGTAGCGGGCTTGCCGCCGCCAGCACCGGTGACCTGGGAGAACACGGGCATGGCGTGTTCCGGCGAACCGGTGAACAGCGAGACACCCATGGCGAGCAGCATGCCGCAGAGCAGAGCCTTGGTCAGGAAGGCCTGGAGCTTGGCGGCCGAGCTGGCACCGCGGAAGTTGAGGAAGATGACGTAGACTGCAAAGCCGAGCGCGATTAGCGTCGGGAACAAGTAAACGTCGGCGCCCAAGATGGTGTAGAGCTTGACGGCGCGCAGCCACTCAAGACCGGGCAGGCTGCCGAACATCTCGGACACGAGGGTCGAAATGGCGATGGCCTCCCACGGGCACAGGATGCCGTTGCCCAGGGCCAGGAGCCAACCGGTGATGTAGCTCAGCGTACGGCCAAAGCTACGGTCGACATACTCGACGATGCCGCCCGAGATGGGGATAGCAGCCGTGAGCTCACCGAAAACAGCTCCGACGGGCACGAGGAAGATTGCACCCAAGAGGAATGCGATCATAGCGGGAACGGGACCGCCGCCCACGACCATCCAGTCGCCGACCTGCAGGACCCAACCGGTACCGATGATGGCACCGAAACCGATGGTGAAGAAGTTCCAGAGCGAAAGCGTTTTCTTCATGCCGCCGTTACCTTCGACTGCAACTTCTGCGTTCTTGTCCGCCATTGTTCCCCTCCTTTCCTTATTGACGCCTCTTTGGCGTCACCCCTTGCGCGGTCTGTTTTGCCGCGCGCTTTTATTTCGTGGCTTTAAGATACGGCCTTGGCACAGCAGCGCCGCTTGTGGCTCGACCGAAGGCAGAACTGCAAAACGAGCGGCGCCGTTTTTGGGACGAACGGCACGGTTTGCCGCTCATTGTTGCCGCCCGTCCGACGGGCGTACGCTCATCGGACGCATATAGAGATGTTTTTGAAGCCGTGCGTTTTGCGCCTTTCGTACCGTTTACCGAGCTTTTGACGCGCAGACCCATTTGTTGCACATCTTTTTTGTAGGATAGACAGGTTATACATGAGACAAGGCGGTACGAATGGCATACGGATACAACGACGGTGATCAACGGCGACAAAGCGTTCGCCTTGCTGGCCGCACCACGCCGACGCCTAGAAGTGCCACGAGCAGCAATCCGCAACGCCCTCAAGAGCAACCCAGGCCTTCGTCTCGGCAGCAGACAAGCAGAACACGGCAGAGTGACCGTCCGAGCACGGGCACAAGCGCGCAGCAAGATAGCCGCCTGGGCGCGCGCACTCGACAGCGCCAGGCCGAGGTTCCGCAACTGCGCCGCAACGGCGCACGTCAGTCCGGCATCCATATCAACCGCTTCTTTTCGCATTCCCAAGGCGGACGCGACGGCAAGCCCTACCGCTCGACATCGTACGTGAATGCCCCCGCCCTGCCGGCTCGTCGACTTTGCCTCGCACTGTGCTCTATCCTCATCTGTCTGGTCTTTGTGCTTATGAGCTCCTGTATGTCCCACGGCTCGGCCGGCCTTGAGCCCACCGCCGAGGACAAGCTGCTCAAGGCCCCCGTCGCGCCCGGTTATTCTTTCGCCTTTTCGACCCCGCGCTCGCAATGGCAAGCCGGCACGATGCCCCATATCTATCAGATCGACCCTGCGTGGTCGGAGCTGCCTTACGCCGGCGGCACCATCCGCCAAAATGCATGCGGGCCCACGTGCCTCACCATGGTCTATATCTTTAAGACGGGACGCACCGATATGACCCCCATCGATATGTGCGCGCTTTCCGAGGCGGGCAACTACGCCCCCACCGGTGCAACCGAATGGTCGTTTATGACGAGCGGCGCGTGGCAGTTGGGACTTAACGGAACGGAGCTCCATAACGATCGTGACTCGATGACTCAGGCACTGCGTTCGGGAGCGCCCGTCATCGCCGCCGTGCGTCCCGGCACGTTTACTAACGTAGGTCATTACATCGTGCTCTACGGCATTGACGACGCCGACCAGATCGGTGTCTACGATCCCAATTCGCCCAGCCGTAGTGCCCGCCGCTGGGGCGTCGTAGAAGTCCTCAACGAAATCGAAGCCATGTGGGCCTACTACTAGTCATTGGGCACTCATTGGGGACAGACTTAAATGAGTGGTCGTTGGGGACGGTCTTGCGGACGCCAGCCGAGAGCAGACGAAAAGGGCCATCCCGAACTGCTTGGAACTGCCAGCACGGAAAGCGCATCCTGCTTTGGGGCCCAATAGCGGGATGCGCTTTCCGTTAGCGGCCCGTTTGGGAAACTAGGGACCGCTTTTCGACAAAAATCCGGGATGCATTTTCCGATTGAGGGCCTCAAGGGAAACCGCGCCCCATGTTGGACGCTCATTCTGGGATGTGCTTTCCGCAGTTGATCGATGCGGCCTTTAAGGACTGTCCCAAGCTGCCGGCAGGAAAGGAACGTCCCCAAGTGCCGGGTTTCCGAAGTCTGCAATGCTCCTCATGAACAGCCGTCTCAATAGCAAAAGCCCCGCGGCCGAAGCGGACCGCGGGGGCAACAGACCTGCAAGAGTTAACTCAAGTCCTCGCCATTTGATGCAATGACCTTTTGATACCAGCAGAAGCTGTCCTTTCGGTAGCGATCGAACGTGCCTTTGCCCGTATCATCGGCATCGACATAAACAAAGCCATAGCGCTTCTTCATCTGCCCCGTCGAGGCCGATACCAGATCGATACAGCCCCACGGCGTGTATCCCATCAGGTCAACACCGTCCTCGACAATTGCATCGCGTAGCGCAAGAATATGCCTGCGCAGGTAATCAATATGATACGCATCGTGGACTTTGCCGTCTTCCAGCGCATCGAGTCCGCCCACACCGTTCTCAGCGATAAAGAGCGGAAGATGGTAACGATCGTGGTAGCCGGCAAGCGTCACGCGCAAACCCAGCGCATCGATCTGCCATTTCCAGGCAGTCTCTTTATCCTTGAGGTACGGGTTGCGCAGCGTCGGGAACACGTTGCCCTCCGCCTTCTCAGCGATCACCTGGTCATCGGCGCACACCAAGCGCGAGCAATAGTACGAGAACGAGATGAAGTCGACGGTATGCTCGGCCAGATACTCCGTATCGCCCGGCTCAAAGGGCACGTGAATACCCTCTTTCTCGAGCGCACGCAGCTTCCAAGTAGGATAGGCGCCCGCAGCCATCACGTCAGTGTAGAAGTAGCGGCCGCGGTTCTCCTCATACGCAAGCCATACGTCCTCGGGCGCACAACGGTACGGATAGGTCGCACCGGCAGCGATCATGCAACCCACCTTGTTTGCGGGATCGATCTTGTGCAGGATCTCGACAGCGCGAGCGCTCGCCATAAACATATGGTGCGAGAACGCCGCGGTCACGGCTGCACGGTCACGCTCATCCTCGAGCGTGACGCCCGCGTTGAGATAGGACAGCGCCACGCTGTTGATCTCGTTGAAGGTGAGCCAATAACGCACGAGGCCCTGGTACGCACGTCCGACGGTCTCGACGTAGTGCGCATACCGCTCGATCATCTCTCGGCTTTGCCATCCACCATAACGCTCGACCAGAGCCAACGGATAGTCGTAGTGCGACAGCGTCACGAGTGGCTCGATTCCGTGCTCGCGCAGTGCCTCGAATACCTGACGGTAAAACTCCAAGCCCTCACCGTTGGGCTCGGCCTCCATCCCTGTGGGAAAAATACGGCTCCAACAAATTGAAAGACGCAGGCACTTAAAGCCCATCTCGGCAAAGAGCTCGACGTCCTCGCGCCAATGATGGAAGAAGTCGTTGCCCCAACGGCATGGATACAGCCTGTCCGGATCATCCACGGGCTTTTGCCTGCCAAACATCACATCCCAGCGGTCGGGACCCTGTGGAATCAGGTCGGAGTGCGACATACCGCGGCCGCCCTCGTTCCAGCCCCCTTCGGCCTGGTTGGCAGCGAGCGCGCCGCCCCACAAAAAGCCCTCGGGCATACCGGCAGCAGACGTTCTGTCAAAGTAACCCATGCTACTCAGTATCCTTGGCAGAAGCTGCCGCGGCGTTCTCCTGCTCCTGTGCCAGGAGCAGGTTGTCGTACACCTTAAAGAACGGGTACCAGACCACAGCCATGACCACGATCAAAACAATCGTAAATACCCAGATGCGCGGGTCGAGGCACTGGATAAAGCCCTGAACGAAGATGGGGAACGTGCCGCTCACCAAGATGTAGAAGTTAGAGACAAGACCCAGTGAGATTGCACCCCAATACAGCAGGGCCGAAATCATACCGCCCAGCACAAACGGAATCATGAGGATCGGGTTGAAGATGATGGGTGCGCCAAAGATCGCGGGCTCGGAGATACGGAAGAAGCTCGGCACGATCGATGCCTTGCCAAATGCCTTGAGCTGCTGCGACTTTGCCTTAAACGCGCAGAGCGCCACAAAAGAGAACGTATTGCCCGTGCCGCCGATGAGGTTGATGGCCATCGACATGAGTGCCGGGTGGAACTCAAGCGGCTGCCCAGCAGCGTAGAGCGAGGCGTTGGCAGCAAAGGCGGCAAGCGTAACCGGGGCGGTGATGGGCATCACGATCATGTTGCCGTGGACGCCAAAGCACCAAAACAGCAGCGTCATGAAGCAGATAAGCAGTGCGCCGGGCACAGAGTCAACTGCGACGGAAAGCGGGGCAGCGAGCAGATTCTCGATAACCGAGGGGATGGACAGCGTGGGATCGATCATCTGGATCAGCAGGTTGCCACCAAAGAAGATGAGGATGTTGGCGAGCATAGGCACGATGGCGCCAAAGGTTTCGGACAAAAACGGCGGCACGCCATCGGGCATCTTGATGGTGATGCCCTTGGTCTGGCAGAAGCGCGTGACCTCGACGGAGACCAGGGCAACGATGATGGCGGTAAACAGGCCCTGCGCACCCAGATAGGTGCAGGGGACCGCCTGGAGCACGGACTCATCAGCAAGCTGGTAGTAGGACGACGGCGCCGCGGCGATCAGGAACATCACCAGCGAGGTCATACCGGCGTTAAGCTTGGGCATCTTGTAGGTGCCCGCCAGGTTATAGGCGATTGCGAACGTCACGATCACCGACAGTATGCCCATCGTCATGTTGAACGGGATGAGCAGCGTAAGCTTATTGGCCGTGGCAAAATCGAGCCAAGGGCCAAAGACGGACCAGAACCCGCCCTGCGCCACCAGGTCGGCCGTGACCGGCGGGTTGGCGATGATCATAAAGACGGCAGAGACCAAGATGAAGCTGATCGCGCTCATAAAGCCCTTTTGCATGGAGGCAAAGTGGCGCTCGGTGCCGCAGAAATTGGCAATAGGGGTCAGTTTTTCCTGAAGCAGGGTCATGAACTTTTCCATGGTCGCCTCCTAGCCCAACAGCGACTGGGCGAGTGCCAGCACGTTGGCGGCGTTGCCCATGCCGTAGTCCTGTGCGGGGATGACCGCGGTCGGCTTACCGCTCCCCTGCTTGACGGTGTTGAGCTGGTAGGACACCTGCGGCCCCAAGAGCAGCACGTCATAATCGGCGCAGGTCTCCTGATACTCGCCGATACCCACCGCATCGATATCGAGCTCGATGCCGTTTTGCTCCGCGTATTTCTCGAGTTTCTTCATCAGAATGCTTGTAGACAGGCCAGCTGCGCAAACAAGAAGGATCTTCATAAGGGATTCCCTTCGCATTGATTGGTTGGATAGTCGCCGCACGCCGTTAGGCGTTCTTGGCTGCAGTGCGCTCATACAGGCAGATCAGCTCCTGCACGAGCTCCTGAGCAAGCATGGAGCACATGAGGTGGTCCTGAGCATGGACCAGCAACACATCCACCGACAGATGCTCGCCCGCCGCCTCGGTCGAAAGCAGCTGCGTTTGGATGTGGTGAGCCTTGATTCCCGCATCCTTTGACTGCTTCATGAGTTTGGCGGCAGCGTCAAAATCCCCCGCCTTTGCCTTTTCAAGGGCTTCGAAGGCAAGGCTGCGCGCCTCTCCCGCTGCAGCGACCAGCTGAAACGAAACCATCTCGGTTCCCTGATCGTCCATAACGGTCTCCTCTCCCGTGATGTTTGGTTTGTACTTGAATATTCGAAACGCCTATCTCCCGCCCGCAATCCTCGAGGTTTATTGCAGGCAGATTGACAGGGTCATCGACAAAAGAAGTCTTAAGCCGTATGCGCTTGCACAAGCGCCATCAGCTCATGCCAGGACCGGCGCTCGCGTAAGCGCTCGACCCCCTGGCGGTCCATAAAGATCTCAGCGAGCAGCGAACTCAAGATCCGCGCCTCATCGCCGCCCGACCGGGCAAACGACACCATAAAGACGATATCGACCTCATGGCCGTATTCGTCCCAAAGAATGGAATGTTCGAGCAGGCCCACGGTAACAAAGGCCTCGGCGCTCAAAGGATGCATCCCATGGGGCATGGCCACCCCATTGCCAAACGAGGTGGCACTCGCGCTCTCGCGCTCGGCAACCTCTTGGGCAAACTGGGCATCGACACGGCCGCTCTCGACGGCGCGCTCGGAGAGATATCGGAGAACGGCCTGCTTCGACGACGCCTCAACGCGGTTGAAGAACAGGGCACGGCTAAAGAAAGCGCTCAGGGAGTCCGATTGCGCAGCGTCATCACTCAGCACCTTGCGGATAGCGTTGACATCGCTCGTCTCCAAGAAGAAATCGGCCTCGCGGACGGGCACGGGCAACTTGACGTTGAGCGGCACCGTTGTGAACACGTAGTCGATGTGCGAAAAGTCGAGCGTTCCCACGCGGGCGACGTCGCATGTCTCAATCGACTCGATATACATACCAAACTGCTTGCGGTACTGGTGCTCGAGCATACGGGCGCTTCCCGCTCCCGAGGCGCACACGAACACGATGCGTTTGCGACGCGGCTGGTCGGCTTGCTGCTCGAGGGCCAGGGCAAATGCCATGGCGATGTAGCCGAGCTCCTCATCAGAGGGCTGGCTGCCAAAATGACGCTCGAGTACCTGCGAGGTGCCGGCCGCCATCGAATAGGCCAACGGAAACCTCGTCTTGATATCGGGCAGCATGGGGTTATCCATATGCATGTGATATTCAAGGCGATAACCCAGAGGGCCAATATGCCGAGCAAGGTTCATGCGAAGTTCAAGATCGCTGCTAAAGTCAAACCTAAACTCATCGTTGACCGCACATACCATCTCGGAAGCGATCTCCCACATCTCGTCCGAGATAACGGCCGAGCCCTTCTCGGGCACGCCCGTGCCCCTGCCGAGCAAATGGATTGCGATAAAGGCAACCTCTTCTCGGGGCATGCTCACGCCCAGGGCATCCTTGATGTTTGCGGCAATCTGGAAAGCCGCAGCGTATTCGTGCGTTCCCTCCAGCTTTAAAACGTCCGATTCTGCAGCCGGGACATAGCAGCCCTGCTCGATGCGGCCAAGAGCGATGTAAAGATGCATGATGAGATTGCGGGATGCCAGCGAGCTCACCGTGACGGGCGAGGCAGTCAGGGCATCGTCCACACATGCGGCGATGGCCCGCAGGCGCTCGGCGAGCTCTGCATCGTCGGTGTCGGGCAACACGGGCCTCACCAGTGAGGCCAGACACAGACGCCGTTGCGACTCCCCGCCCGCAACGCGGATTCCGTAGCGAGGGCGCTTTTCGAGCGTCAAGTCAAATTGGGCGAGTTTCTGCTCTACCAGACGCATGTCATTGGACAGAGTTCGCGCCGAAACGTAGAGTAAATCCGCATACTCCTCAATCGTCACCCACTGGGACCGCATGAGAAGGTCGTTAAGAAGGAAGGACACACGGCCGTCGCGCGTATCAGGAATGCCCGGATGGGCCAGAGCCGCACCGTCTAGCAAGCGAGCAAGCTCATCTGCATGTGCAACATCGATACGATATTGCCCTTTGCTGCCAACGATGCGTGCAACCCCCGCAAGCTTGTCGTTTGCGCGATGGATATAGTTTCTCACGGCGCGCTCGCTTACCTCGAGACGCTTGGCAAGCACCGCGACAGCGACAGGCTGAGCGTCCTCGATCATATTTACAAGCTGCTTGACGCGAGCATCCATGTCCTCCTCCTTTCCCTGCGTCTAGTCTAACGCGGTAAAGAATGACACTCCACGTCGCGCTCGTTCCGCCAACTCGGAACAGGTTGCGGGGAGTCCAGCTGAGCTATGGAGAGCCTGGGGAGAGGGCCCGAAGGCAATGCGTCGGTGTGGGATGCGCCTTCCCAGCCATTGTGCAGTCATTGGGACAGACTTAAATGAGTAGTCATTGGGGACGTTCTTGTTTGACTAGTCGTTTAAGAACGTCCCCAATGACTATTAAGGACTGTCCCAAGCTGCCGGCCGGAAA
>CATXML010000011.1 GCA_958372035.1 uncultured Collinsella sp.
TAAAAGATGTTGGCGTGCCGCCCCTTATGGGGGGGCACGTTTTGTTTGGGGTCCCTGTCTTCACAATTTCCGTCAAGCTTTTGGTTAGATTTTGGTCAGTTGGCGTAAGGGCGGAGGGCCAAAAGATTGCTGGCGAAAAAAGCTCAAAGAAAGTGCTGGTAGGGGAGTTGTTGAGGTTTTCGACAGCTTTTGTCAGCAAGAATCTTCATAGCTATCGCCGCGGATTTCGTTGCCGTGGCCGCGATGGTGCGGGATGCTGGGCGTAAGCGCCGAATGCTCCGATTTTGGAGGCCAGCATGGACCTGTTTCTTGAGACCCCGCAGCAGCAAGCCGAGCGCATGTTGCGCCAACAGCAGCGGCTCATGGAGATGCAAATGCAAGGGGTAGTCGCCCAGCCCCCTGCGCAAAATGCCACGCCCGCGGTTTCGCTTGCGGGCGGATCGGCGCCAGAGAACTATTCCGTACAACAAGATTCGTATGCACAGGAGCTTGCGTTTGACAAGCGCCGCACGCGTCACCGTCGCGTGGGCCAGCGCCTGCGCACGTTAGCGATGATTGTGCTCATTCCGTTAGGACTTGCGGCGATTTTCTTGGTCTCGTATGCGCTCACCTGCATCCTCAACGGTGCTTCGCCCAGCGAAGTGCTCCAACATCTGTCAGCCCTCGGCCAGCGCCTAGGCGATGTCATAACAACCATCCGCGCCGGCTGGGAGAGTTAGCATTCGCCACCATTGGGCTTCTTGGATGCTAGGATTATCGCCTCGAGTGGAATCCTTGCATCTTGCGGGTCAAATCGTGTGACTGAATAGTATTATTGAAGATGAATAATAATAGGAGATACAGGCAATACAAAAAGGAGGTGCTCGGTTGAATCTGACTTTTGAGGGATTTTTGAAAGGCTATTGCCGAGAGCTGTCCGGACAGCAGTCGCTGAGTTTTAGGAAGCTTGTAAAGCAGGCAACAACGGTTGGGCCGCGCGTGGCGGAGCCTCTGTTTTTGCTCGCTTTAGCGCAAGGAAAAGCCGAATACGTTCTGGGTTTATCTGAGGGCTCGTGGATGGAAGAGGATTACCGAGGCGTTTTGTCCTTGTACGATCAAGCGGGTAGCATGGCGTCTCTATGCGCCAAAAGTGAGCTCCCTAACCGTTATGCCAACGTCTGGCGCGCGTATAGAGCGGTGAAGGAAAAGCCAGTGGCGGACAGAAGGATCAACGCCCTGATGCGAAAAAGAACATTGGGAGCGCTAGGGAAATCGGGCGTAACGCGCTACGGTCTCTGCCGCGATTTGAATCTGAATAAGGGAAACGTGTACGCATACTTAGCCGGTGATGACTCGAAGGTGAGCAGGAAGACAGCGCGCCGCATTATGGAATATGCGGAGGAGAGAAGCGCCCAAGAAGGGGCCGGACGTCCGGTGCGTGTGGCGGGGTAAGATTGATCGCGATTTTGATTGATAATCGATTGGGTTTGTTGGGCGGAGTCTATGTCTGCTATTGATATCGTGCTTGTTGTGATTGCCTTGGTGGCGGTGGGAGTTGCTGTGGTTTGCGCCCTGCAGCTTAAAGGTCTTCGTGCTGAGTTGCGAGAGCATGGCGGCAACGGCGCGGAGACGCTCGCGGCGCTCGAGCAGGCCAACAACGCGCTCGACACCCTGAACGTCGCGTTGGCCGAAACCCGCCGCACGGCAAATGCCATCGCGCAGCAGCAGACAACCGATGCGGCCGTGGAGCAGCAGCGCTACCTGACCATTGCGCGCGAGTTCTCGCAGGCCGGCGACCGTATGGACGACCTGCGCCGCGAGACGGCCCAACAGCTTGGCGCCAACCGCGAGGGCATCGAGCAGCGCCTGGACAAGGTGCGCGAGACGGTCGATGCCCAGCTGGGCGCCATCCGCAAGGACAACAACGTGCAGCTCGATCAGATGCGCGCGACGGTGGACGAGAAGCTCTCCCGCACGCTCAACGATCGCCTGTCGGCATCGTTTAAGCAGGTGAGCGACCAGCTCGAGGCCGTGTACAAGGGCCTGGGCGATATGCAATCTATCGCCACCGGCGTGGGCGACCTTAAGCGCGTGCTGGGCAACGTCAAGGCGCGTGGCATTTTGGGCGAGGTGCAGCTGGGTGCAATCCTGGCGGACATCCTCACACCCGACCAGTATCTGGAAAACGTCGCCACCAAGCCCGGCGCCTCGGAGCGTGTTGAGTTTGCCGTCAAGCTGCCGGTAGACGAGGGCGACCCCGTGCTGCTGCCGATCGACTCCAAATTCCCGGGCGACGCGTACGAGCATCTGCTCGACGCGCAAGAGTCGGGTGACGCTGAGGCCGTCGCCGCAGCACGCAAGACGCTCGATGCGATGGTCAAACGCGAGGCCAAGGACATCTGCGAAAAGTACCTGAGCGTGCCGGCGACCACCAACTTTGGCATTATGTTCGTGCCGTTTGAGGGCCTGTACGCCGAGGTCGTCAGTCGCCCCGGGCTTATCGAGACCCTGGGCCGCGACTATCACGTCAACGTTGCCGGCCCCAGCACCATGGCGGCCATCCTCAATAGTCTGCAGATGAGCTACCAGACATTTAAGTTGCAAAAACGCACTGATGACGTGCTGCGCGTACTTTCCGCCGTCAAGGCCGAGCTGCCGCGCTATCAGGCGGCGCTGCGTCGCGCCCAGCAGCAGATCGAGACCGCGGGTAAAACGGTCGAGGGCATCATCACCACGCGCACTAACGTTATGGAACGCAAGCTCAAGGACATCGACGCGCTGGAGGATACCGACCAGGCCGACGCGATCTTGGGGCTCACGTCCGCAGGCCTGCCCGCAGACCAAGAGGACGAGGACTAGCCGCAACGGACGGCGGCGCGCCGGCGTAAACGCGGGGCGCGGGCGCTTTTCGCGTCGCGCTTGACTGAAGTGCGCTTCAATGTGCAACAATGGCCTCTCGCCCTATCAGATGCGAAAGGAAGCCCATGTCTCAGAGAAGCACCAGCCCGCTCAAGCGCTCCACCGTGCGCCGCACGTTGCAGCGTTTTTGGGACGTCACGCGCACGCAGCCGCTGATCGTCTTTCTCTCGGTGTTCTCGTCGGCGGGCTACATCTTTTTGCTCACGTTTGCCAACACCTACGTGATGGCGCTTATCGTCGACCGCGTCCAGGCCGGCTCCGTGGCAGGCGACCAGGTGTTTGAGGTCTTTGGTCCTTACATTCTGGCGCTCGTGCTCGTTAATCTGGTAGGCCAGATCCTCTCCAAGCTGCAGGACTACACCGTCTACAAGCTTGAGATCGCGGGTAACTACCACCTGGCGCGCCTGTGCTTTGACACGCTCTCCAATCAATCCATGACATTCCACACCAGCCGATTTGGCGGATCGCTTGTGAGCCAGACGAGCCGTTTTATGAGCGGCTACACGGGTCTGGTGGACGTGACGGTGTATTCGCTTATCCCCACTATCACCTCGGTTGTCTGCACGGTGGCGGCGCTCGCCCCGGTGGTGCCCACATTTACCGTGATCCTGGTGGGCATCATGGCCGTCTACATCGCGTTTGTCTGGCTTATGTACAAGCGCATCATGCCGCTTTCGGCCGCGACGTCCGCCGCGCAAAACAAGCTTTCGGGCGTGCTGTCCGACGCGGTCACGAACATCCTGGCCGTCAAGACCTGCGGCCACGAGGACTTTGAGCGCGACCTGTTCGATGCCGCCGACCGCGCCGCGCGCGATGCCGAGACGGTTTCGATGCACGCCATGATGCAGCGCAACTTTACGACCTCGGGCCTTATCGTCATTACCATGGCCGTGGTGAGTGTGTTCGTCGCGGGCGGCAACGCGTGGTTTGGCATCTCTGCCGGCGCGCTCGTCATGATCTTTACCTATACGTACAACCTCACCATGCGTCTGAACTACGTGAGCTCCATGATGCAGCGCATCAATCGCGCGCTGGGCGATGCGGCCGAGATGACGCGCGTGCTGGACGAGCCGCGTCTGGTGGCAGACGACGAGAACGCCCCCGAGCTCAAGGTGCGCGAGGGCGCGATTGATTTTGAGCACCTGAGCTTTGCATACCGTGATGCCGCGGCGGGCGAGAGCGTGTTCGACGACCTGACGCTCCATGTGGCGGCGGGCCAGCGCGTGGGTCTGGTGGGCAAATCGGGCTCGGGCAAGACGACGCTCACCAAGCTGCTGTTGCGCTTGGACGACGTACAGGGCGGCCGCGTGCTCGTGGACGGCCAGGACGTCTCGCGCTGCACGCAGCAGAGCCTGCGCCGCCAGGTTGCCTACGTGCCGCAGGAGGCGCTGCTGTTCCACCGCTCCATTCGCGAGAATATCGCCTACGGCCGCCCCGATGCCACCGACGAGCAGATCCGCGAGGCCGCGCGCCTGGCCAACGCGACTGAGTTTATCGATCGCCTGCCCCATGGCTTTGACACCATGGTTGGCGAGCGCGGCGTTAAGCTTTCGGGCGGCCAACGCCAGCGCGTTGCCATCGCTCGCGCTATTCTGACCGACGCGCCGATTCTGGTGCTCGACGAGGCGACCTCTGCCCTGGACAGTGAGTCCGAGGCGCTGGTGCAGGAGGCGCTCGAGAACCTGATGCGCGGGCGCACCTCCATTGTGGTGGCGCATCGCCTGTCCACCGTGGCGGCACTCGACCGCATCGTAGTGCTGGCAGACGGCGAGATTGTCGAGGACGGCACGCATGCGCAGCTCGTCGAGGCGGGCGGCGAGTACGCAAGCCTGTGGGGCCGCCAGACCGGCGCATTTTTGGAGGCTTAAGGCCCCCGTACGTGGGACAATCGTTTCCGAGAAGTTTTGTTTCTGCCGAGCCGAGGAGTCGTTATGCCACGCGAGACCAATGCCGCCAAACGCGAACGCGCCATCGAGGTGTGCGAGCGCCTTAACCGTCGCTATGGCCCGGTCGAGTGCTTCTTGGACCACGAGAATCCCTTTAGGCTGCTCATCGCGGTACTGCTCTCGGCTCAGACGACCGACGCGCAGGTCAACAAGGTGACGCCGCAGCTGTTTGCCCAGTGGCCCACGCCCGAGGCCATGGCAGGGGCGAGCGTGGCCGATGTGGCGGACACCATTAAGTCGCTCGGCTTTTATAAGAGTAAGGCCAAGCATGCCGTGGAGGCCGCGCAGATGATCGTTGCCGACTACGGCGGCGAGGTACCGGCCGACATGAAGGAGCTTGTAAAGCTGCCGGGCGTGGGACGCAAGACGGCGAACATCGTGCTCAACGTGGGATTTGGCATCGTTGAGGGCATCGCGGTGGATACGCACGTCAACCGCATCGCGCACCGCCTGATGCTGAGTCCCAAGACACACGCCAAAGAGCCGCTCAAGACCGAGCAGGATCTGCTCAAGATTTTGCCGCACGAGTATTGGGAGTCGGTCAATCACCAGTGGATCACCTTTGGCCGCGAGATTTGCGATGCCCGTAAGCCCAAGTGCGACGAGTGCCCGCTGGCGGATTTGTGCCCCAGCGTGCGCGTAACGGGATAGGGCCCGGCGCGTTTTGCCGGCGTCCGAAGGCTTTGGCCAATGTTGCGCAACACATTTGGGCTGCGAAGGCTCAATATGATGGCGACAGATGCCGTTTGTTGTGAGGGGATGCCCGAGTATGTTTTGCACCAAGTGTGGCTCTGAGATGCCCGACGGAACCGATTTTTGCACGAACTGCGGGGCGCGCATGGGCGCCACTTCTCCGGCGGCCGCGCCCGCCGAGCCCGCGCCGATGCCGGCGGTAGGAATGCCTCCCGTGCAGAAGAGGTCGCATAAGCGAGCGGTGATTATCGGCATATGTGTAGCGGGCGTGCTGGTGGCCGGTGGCGCTGCGCTGGCGCTGACCGGCGTGTTGGGACCGCTTGGGCAGGGTGGCTCATCGCAGATTACGGTGCTTGGGTCCGACGAGGGTTCGGCCGAGCACAAGGACAAGGGAAGCGCCAAGGAGAAGCCTGCCGAAGGGCAAGAAGAGCCGGAAGAGCCCGAGCAGACGGGCAGCAGCGTAAAGGTCGACCTCAATGACCAGGCAACCTATGCCGCCGCGAATCTGTTTCTGTCGAACTTTACGGAGGAACACTTCGATCGGGACTGGTATCAGGCGGGCGGCTTCGATTCGACTGACGGACTTTCTGATGACGAGAAATACAAGCTGGTCAAGTTTATCTGGTGCCATTTTATTGACAACGCGCCGTATCGAATCGAGAAAGGCGACTACGACAACGGTAATCGCCAGCGTGTGGCGACTGATGTGGTCAATAGGGAACTCAACCGCTTGACGGGCCTGACGCTTTCCGATGCCGATATGACTTATGACAGAACGCCGGAGGGGCAGGCGATTCCTGATTCGGCCGAAGCGCATGACGGGTACTTGTATCTGAAACAGGAATACGGCCAGGGAAATTACAACCCACCGTGTGCCATCGTTACGGGCGCGACTGACCTTGGCGACAACATCTACGAGCTCACCTATGAGGTCTACAGTGCTGGCGGTATGCTACTTCCTTCCGACATCCCCGAGAGCACCTACGGCCTGCCAAAGGACCAGTTCATCGCCGCAATTCAAGCGAACGCATCCATGGGCCGTACCGAGACTTGCACGGTCCGCGTCGTGCAGGGTGACGGCGCTCCGACCTTCACGCTGCTTAAAATGGGTGTCTACGACTAGGCTCGGCGTATAGCTCACTCTGATAGCGCCAGGCGGCTCGTCCGTCTGGCGTTTTTTGCGGGGCTGGACGTACGCTTGAGCCGGAGTCCTCTCCATGCGCTACCATGACAGGCAACGAATTTGACGAACGACCCGCCGAGCTTGCCCCGGCGGGCTTTTGGCGTTGCAATGCCGGAGGAACAGCATGCTCATTCACCGTATAGCCGCGCAGCTCTATACTGCCGAGGCGCTGCAGACCGTCGAGGCCGGGCTCGATTCTGGCGAGGACGTGACGCTGGCCGTGTCTCAGTCGGGTCGCACGCTTATGGCGGCCGCCCAGTTTGCGCGTCGTCCGCGCCCCACGGTCTACATCGTGAGTGGCGAGGATGCGGCCGATCGCGCCGCACGCAGTCTAGCCGCCTACGTGGGCCTGGCGCACGTGTGCCGCTTTCCCGAGCGCAAGGACTATCCGTGGCGCGAGCAGGCGCCCGACGACGCCGTGGTGGCGCAGCGCTGCGAGGCGCTCGGGCGCATCGTGCGCGGGGACAATTGCATCATGGTCGCCTCGGCCCGCGCACTGCTGCGCTGCGTGCCGCCGGTCGAGAGCCGCTACTGGGAGTCCACTACTTTTGCGGTGGGCGAGGAGATTCCCTTTGACGAGGTGCCGCAGCGTCTGGTGGGCATGGGCTATACCAATGCCGGCGCCGCCGACGCGCCCGGCCTGTTCCGTGTGCACGGCGACACCGTCGAGGTATTCCCCGCGCAGGAGAAGGCGCCCGTGCGCATTGAGTTTTTCGGCGACGAGATTGACCGCATCCGCCGCATGGTGAGCTCCACAGGCCAGACCATCGGCAACGAGGACAGCATCGAGATTTTCCCCTGTCGCGAGCTCGCGCTCACCGACGACGCCGTCCACAACATGCATGTGGCGCTCTACCGCGCCAGCCAGGACGACAGCAAGTTAGCGGCGCTGCTCGAGATGGTGGATGCGCGCATCGTCACGCCTGAGCTCGACCGCTTTTTGCCGGTGATGTACGGTCAGACCGTGAGCCCGCTGTCGCACGTGAGCGGCAAGGCGCTCGTGGTGCTGTCCGAGCCGCGCTCGCTGTTCGACGATTGCCTGCGCGCCTACGAGGATATCGAGACGCGTGCCGGCGAGGCGGGGGTCGACCGTCTGGACGGCCTGTACGTGCGTGCCCAGCAACTCGACTTTGGTTCCCAGCAACGCCTGAACTATGTGAGCCTCATCCGTGCCGGCGGTGCGGTGACGGCCGAGCTCAAGATTGAGCAGCCCGCCATCGCAGGATCGGACAACCGCTTTATGACGCGCATCCAGGAGGTCGTGGGCAAGCGCTATGCCTGCGTGTTTGCCATCCCCGACCGCGGCGCGCGCGAGTCGATGGAGCTCACTTTTGGCGACGAGGGCATTACCTTTGAGGAATCGCTGACCGCGGCGCCCGAAAATGCCGGCGCTATCGGCGAGCGCGTACGCGTGGCAGCGGCGGATTCCGCCGACCGTGCCGCACGCCAGGAGGCCCATGCTTCCATTCGTGACCGCAAGGCCGATGCGCTCAACGCTCGCTCGCTCGAGGCGGGTGCCGCCCAGGCTGCCGCCGGTGCTGCCGTGCCCACTATCTCGCGCGGACGCGTGACCTTTGTCGATGCCGCCTTGCCGCAGGGCGTGGTGGTGCCCGATGCCAATTTGGCCGTGTTCTCGATCGCCGACCTTAACGCCCGCATGGATGCCAACCGCGCGCGTAGCCGCCGAAAGGTTGACATTACGCAGATCACCTTCCCGTTTAAGCCGGGCGACTACGTCGTGCATGCCACCCACGGCATCGCGCTCTTTAGCGAGATCGCGCGCCAGGAAGTGGGCGGCAAGGAGCGCGACTACTTTTTGTTGGAATACGCCGACGGCGACAAACTCTATGTGCCGCTGGAGCAGGTCGACCGCATCACGCGCTATGTCGGTCCCGACGGCGACAAGCCGCGCCTGACCAGGCTCAACACCGCCGACTGGACGCGTGCCACCAACAAGGCGCGCAAGAATGCCAAAAAGCTGGCGTTTGACCTGGTCGACCTGTATACGCGCCGCTCTTCGATTACCGGTATCGCCTGTCCGCCCGATACGCCCGAACAGATCGAGATGGAGGAGAGCTTCCCCTACGACGAGACGCGCGACCAGCTGGAGGCTATCGCCGACATAAAGGCCGACATGGAGGCACCCAAGCCCATGGACCGCCTGCTGTGCGGCGACGTGGGTTTCGGCAAGACCGAGGTCGCCCTGCGCGCAGCCTTTAAGTGCGTGGACTCCGGCCGTCAGGTCATGGTGCTCTGCCCCACGACCATTCTGGCCCAACAGCACTACGAGACATTCTTTGAGCGCTTTTCCCCGTTTGGCCTGGAGGTCGAGGTGCTCAGCCGCTTCCGCACCCCGGCGCAGCAAAAGCGCGCGCTCAAGGCGTTTGCCGAGGGCACGATCGACGTGCTGATCGGCACGCACCGCCTGCTTTCTGCCGACGTGAACCCCAAGAACCTGGGCATGGTGATCATCGACGAAGAGCAGCGCTTTGGTGTGCAGCACAAGGAGCAGCTCAAGAACCTGCGCGAGCAGATTGACGTGCTCACGCTTTCGGCAACGCCGATTCCGCGAACCATGCAGATGGCCACGAGCGGCGTGCGCGACATGAGCCTGATCACCACGCCGCCGACCGGGCGCCGCCCCGTGATCGTGCACGTGGGAGAGTACGATCCCGACGTGGTGAGCGCGGCGATTCGCCTGGAGGTGGGCCGCGGCGGCCAGGTGTATTACGTGTCCAACCGCGTCAAGACCATCGACGACGCCGTGGCGCGCGTGCACGAGGCCGCGCCCGAGGCGCGCGTGGGCGTGGCGCACGGCAAGATGAGCCCGCGCGAGGTCGAGGACGTGATGATCGAGTTCGCGACCAAGAAGATTGACGTGCTCATCGCCACGACCATCGTGGAGAGCGGTATCGACAACGCGACCGCCAACACGCTCATCATCGAGGACTCGCAGCGCCTGGGCCTGGCACAGCTCTACCAGCTCAAGGGCCGCGTGGGCCGCTCAGCCACGCAGGCATACGCGTACTTTATGTTCCCAGGCGAGCTGCCGCTTACCGAGGAGGCCACGGCACGCCTGACCGCGCTTTCCGAGTTCCAGGACCTGGGCAGCGGCATGCGCATCGCCATGCGCGACCTGGAGATCCGCGGCGCCGGTTCGCTTATGGGTGCCGAACAGCACGGTAACCTGTCGAGCGTGGGCTTCGACCTGTTTACGCAGATGCTGGGACAGGCCGTGGCCGAGGCGCGCGGCGATGACGATGCCGGCGTGGAGGCGGCGAGCGTGGGCATCAACCTGCCGGCCGATTACTTCTTGTCCGAGGAGTACATGCCGGCGGTGGATCAGCGCGTGCTCGTGTACCGCAAACTTGCGGCGGCCGAGGACCTGGAGAGCATCGATGAGGTGCAGGAGGAGACCGAGGCTGCGCATGGTGAGCTGCCGTTGGCGGGACTCAACCTGTTCAACCGCGCGCGCATCCGCATTCGCGGCGAGCGCCTGGGGCTCGAGAGCGTCACGCTCAGCGGTGGGCGCATTACCTTCCTGGGGGTTGACGTTCCCAAGAAGGTAGCCTTTGAGTTTAAGAATCGGTACGGCGCGGTGAACTTCCCCAAGAGCCGCAAGCTGTCGGTGCCCTACAAGGCGGGCGCCGGTGCGGGCAGCGGCCTGGGTCGCGGTCTCGATGCCAACGACGGCACCGGCCCCGTGGCAGCCGCCCTCATGCTGCTGCAGCAGCTGGGTGCGAGCGACGACGACTAACGGGTCGACGTTGCAAACGCCCCATTTGGGCACTCTGGTTCCATCGAAAGGAAAGCATGTTCGGATACATCTATAAGAAAGACGTCGCCATTATCGCGGTTGTTTTGTGCCTTTGCCTGGGCGTGGGCAGCTTCTTCGATTATCAGATTTCGAGCGCGCTGTTCAACATCGGTAGCATGTACGGTCGCTTTATCGAGGCCGCCGGCGAGCTGCCGTTCGAGCTGACGGCGAGCGTCGCGGGCGTTATGCTCGTGCGCGCGGCGCGCCCCGACTCCAAGGGAAGCAAATGGCTCGCCGTACTCGGCATCCTCGTCAACGTTGGCCTGGCCGGCTACGAGGTTATTTCGTCCCTGCGCGTCGGCGGCAAACTTGTTGCGGCTCAGCTCGTGCTGACGTTTGTGCTGGTCATCGCTGCCAACTTCATCGTCTATCGCCTTACGCGCGATACCGATTCCAAAGAGCTCACGCGTTGGGCGCTGATGGTGCTTGCCGTGTGGGTCGCTCAGGCCATCATCCTCAACGTGGTTGTCAAGCCGCTGTGGTCGCGCCCGCGCATGCGCGTGATCGAGGTCACGCCGGGGCTCACTTTTCAGCCGTGGTGGGTGATTGGCAACACTGACAAGTGGAGCTATATTGCGGCCGGCGTAATCAAGGACGGCTTTAAGTCGTTTGCGAGCGGACACACGGCGCACGCGGCGATCGGTATTATGCTTGCCGGGCTTCCTGCGGCGTCCTTTAAGGAAAAGCCGTCGCGCCGTCGCGTGGTCTTTTGGACGGCGGCTGCGGTTGCGGCGCTCGTCGCCTTTGGCCGCATTGTGATCGGTGCGCACTTTTTGACTGACGTGAGCTGCGGCTTTGCCCTGGTGCTGGCACTTGAGTGCCTTGCCGCGCACATTGCCTATCCGGGCGGCGTACAATAGCCCCACCTGAATCATCTGGCCGATACCTGGTAAGAGAGGATTGCCATGCTCGCGTTCAACAACGACTATTCCCACGGCGCACATCCAGCGGTGTTGCAGGCGCTCGTCGACACCAACATGGAGCCGCAGCCCGGCTACGGCACCGATGCGCACACCGAGCGTGCCAAGCAGCTGATCCGCGAGGCCTGTCAGTCCCCCGATGCCGACGTGTTTTTGCTGGTGGGCGGCACGCAAACCAACGCGACGGTGATTGACATGCTGCTCGCGCCGTACGAGGGCGTCGTTGCCGCCGAGACCGGCCACGTTGCCTGCCACGAGGCGGGCGCCATCGAGTTTGGCGGCCACAAGGTGCTCACCATCCCCGGCTACGAGGGCAAGATGCACGCCGAGGATCTCGAAAACTATATCCAAGTGTTCTACGAAAACGAGAGCTGTGAGCACATGGTGTTTCCGGGCGCCGTGTATGTGAGCCTGTCGACCGAGTACGGCACGCTGTACTCCAAGGCTGAGCTCGCGGCAATCCATGCGGTGTGCCAGAAGCGCGAGATTCCGCTGTTTGTGGATGGCGCCCGCCTGGCCTATGCGCTGGTGGCCGATGAGTGCGACATTACCCTGCCCGAGCTGGCGCAGCTGTGCGACGTATTCTACATTGGCGGCACCAAGTGCGGCGCGCTCTGCGGCGAGGCTGTGGTGTTCTGCGGCATGCACGCCCCGGCGCATCCCATTCCGCGTATTAAGCAGCACGGCGCGCTGTTGGCCAAGGGCCGCCTGACGGGCGTGCAGTTTGAGGCGCTCTTTACCAATGGCCTGTATTTTGAGATCGGTCGCCAGGCGATTGAGACGGCTCAGGCGCTGCGCCGCGTGCTGCATGAGCGCGGCTACGAGTTCTTCTTGGAGACGCCTACGAACCAACAGTTCGTGATTCTGCCCAACGAGGATATGGCCCGCATTCGCGAGCATGCCTCGATCGAGTACTGGGAAAAGTACGACGAGACCCACACGGTGGTGCGCTTTTGCACCAGCTGGGCCACGACGCAGGAGGATATCGACGCGCTGGCGGCTGTCCTGTAGCTTGATGCAATGACGAGGGCCGCCTTGCGCTTGGGTTTGGCGCAAGGCGGTCTTTGCTTTTGAGGGGGAGGGGCTGTATGCCCGAGATGTCCGATCCGACGATTCGCCTGGCGACGCCCGAAGACGCGCCGGCGTTGCTTGCCATCTATGAGCCATATGTGCGCCAGACGGCGATTACCTGCGAATACGAGGTACCGAGCGTTGAGGAGTTCGCCGGGCGCATCGAGCGTACGCTCAAGCGCTACCCGTATTTGGTGATGGAGCTGGACGGGCTTCCGGTAGGCTATGCCTATGTGAGCCCGCTCAACAACCGCGAGGCCTATGACTGGTCGGTCGAGACGTCAATCTACCTGGCGCGCGACGTACGTCACGGCGGCCTGGGCCGCAAACTGCACGATGCACTCAAGCAATGCCTGATCGCGATGGGCATCACCAACATGTGCGCGCTCATCGCCGTGCCGCACGACAAGGACGACGAGTACCTGACGCACAACAGCCAGGACTTCCATGCTCATATGGGGTATCGCCTGGTGGGCGCCTTCGACCGCTGCGCCCAAAAGTTCGGCCGCTGGTACGACATGTGCTGGATGGAGCTGATCCTAGCCGAGCGCGTCCCTAACCAACCCAAACCAACCTGGTTCCCCGACCTTCCTAAACCTACCATTTAGGGACAGGTTTATTTTGGCAGGTTTTTGGCTGTCTTGTGGTATCAAATCGCCGCAAGAAGCGTGGCGTTTGTACGCTATTTTGACCTGGATTGTCCCCTCGGGACGCCTTGCGGGCTAAGTGAGTAGACTTTTTGGCGCAGGCCGAGCACAAAGCGTATCTGCCTTAGTAAAACCGCAGGTCACGGAGGTGGCTGTTTTGAATGTGCTCGGCAGGTCGCGAAAAGTCTACTCACTTAGATTTACGGTGCTGGATATTTTGGGCAGGAACAGTTGAGCTTGGGCGGCGAGTGTTGCCAGGCGATGTTGGCATTTGCGCCATGCCGGCTTGAGATTTAATAAAAACCGCAGGTAAAACGTTTATTAGGTACATTTTGCCTCGTTTGGTGCGCTAGCCGATGGGCTCGGTGTATTTGGCGCGGTCGGTGCGTTGGATGCGCTTGGAGACATGGAGCGGACGGCCGTCGGTGTCGTAGACGTAGTCGGTGATCAGGATCAGCGCCTGCCCGCGCTCGACGTTGAGCAAAAATGCCTCGTTTTGCGACGCATAGCACACCTCAAAGGTCTTATGCCCCTGCGCCGGCGCGCGATGGAACTCCTGGCGCAGCGTGGCGTAGAGCGAACCGTTGATATCGCGATCGATGAGCGACCCAAAGCTTGGCGGCAAATAGGTGGTCTCCAGGCACAGTGGCGCATCGTCCAGGTAACGCAGGCGGACAAGTTTGACAAGCTTGCTGCCCACGCTAGCGTCAAAGAACTTGGCCACGCTGCCCATTGCTTTGGCAAAGCCCGAGTCCACCGTGCGCGTGGTGGGCTTCATACCCTGGCCTTCGACCTGCTTGGTATAGCTCGAAAACACCAGGTTGTTCTCGTGGAGCGCCGGCGTGTCGGCCACAAAGGCACCGCGCCCGCGCTCGGTGCGGACCAGGCCCTCATCGACGAGCACCTTAAGGGCGTGGCGCACGGTGCTGCGCGACAGCCCCGATTCGTCCATGAGCTCCATCTCGGACGGCAGCTTGTCTCCACGGGCGTAGGTGCCGGCGGCGATGCGGTCGCGCAGTGTGCCCGCCAGACGCTCGTATTGGGTCAGTTTCTTTTCAGACGAAGCGCTCATACGACTAACCTGTATCTAACTTGTATGCTTGCCTAATCAAGCATGTATCTAATACAACAATAAAACTGCTGGTAACGACTTATCGAAAACTGCATCAGCAAAATTTCTAAGACAAATATAGCATACAACTAGTCGACATCGCTAAAACATGTATGTAACTTGTATGCCGTCAAGAGCATTAAATGAGAAGAAAGGCTGATGCGCGATGACTACTCAGGAACAGGTTAAGGACGTCGTCTCCCAGGTTTTGGCTGACAAGGCAGACAAGGGCGGCATCAAGCGCGTCGTGTGGATTGGCGCCGGCGGATCCAACGGCGGCAACTATCCTGCCCAGTACTTTATGGAGCACGAGGCCACGCAGGTCGTGAGCTCCAGCTACACCAGCAACGAGTTCGTGCACGCCACCCCGGCCTACGTCAACGAGAACACCCTGGCCGTCGTCGTGTCCATGCGCGGCACCAAGGAGACCATCGTCGCCGCCCAGGTCGCCAAGGACCACGGCGCCAGCACCATCGCCATCTATGTTGACGAGTCCGGCCTCACCGAGGTCTGCGACTACAAGATCCAGTACGACAGCCTGGCCGTCGACGAGTCCTGCATGGGCCGTACCAACTCCGCCGTCGTGACCATGATCGCCATGGAGCTCACGCAGCAGACCGAGGGCTATGCCGAGTACGAGACCGCCATGGCCGCCTTCGACCTGATCGATCCCATCTATCGCAAGGCCGTCGAGTACACCCGTCCGCTCGCTGCCAAGTGGGCCGAGCAGAACGCCGACAAGCCCTGCATCAACGTCATGGCCCAGGGCCCGCTCTTTGGTGCCGCCTACGTCTTTAGCATCTGCAACGTGCAGGAGATGCTGCAGATCGACTCCTGCACCATCAACACCTGCGACTTCTTCCACGGCCCCTTCGAGATCCTGGACAAGCGCACCTCGCTGTTCCAGCTCATCAGCGTCGGCCGCAGCCGCTGCAACGACGAGCGCGGCATCCGCTTCGTCAACCAGTACGGTGGCGAGCGCGTCTATCAGCTCGACGCCAAGGAGCTCGGCCTCAACGACATCAAGGATAGCGTGAGCGAGTACTTCAACCACCTGATCTTTGCCCCGATCCTCAACAACGTGTACA
>CATXML010000012.1 GCA_958372035.1 uncultured Collinsella sp.
GGCGATATTCACGGCGGCCTCGACATGCAAAAGCTGCGCGATTGGGATCTTGGGGAAAGCCTGACGAGCGACGACTATCTCATCATTGCCGGCGACTTTGGCTTTCCGTGGGATTTCTCTGCCGAGGAGTGCGCCGACATCGCTTGGCTGGAGTCGCGCCCCTATACCGTGCTGTTCGTCGACGGCAACCACGAACGTTTCGACCACTGGGCGGAGCGACCCATGGAGTTGTGGCACGGCGGACTGACACAGCGCCTGTCGGACACCTCGCCCATACGGCGCCTGACGCGCGGCGAGGTTTTTGAACTCGACGGCTCAACGGTCTTTATCATGGGCGGCGCCACGAGCGTGGACAAGGAATACCGCATTCCGTATTCCAGCTGGTGGCCGCAGGAGTTGCCGGACGAGCGCAACTTTGAGGAGGCACGGACGAAGCTCGACAGCGTGGCCTGGAAGGTCGACTACGTGGTCACCCACACCTGCTCTACGCGCATGCTTTCGCCCACGCTCTATCCGGCGCCCGGCTGGAATTGCCCCGCCGTCGATCGACTTACGGCATTTTTTGACGAGTTGGAAGACCGCTTGGACTACAAGCGCTGGTACTACGGGCATTTTCATCGGGATGCCAACCCGACCGAGCGCCATACCGTGCTCTACGACTGCATCGTTCGCCTGGGCGACGAACTCCAGCCTTGGGATGTTGCGTAGGGGTGGGGCGTATTTGGCTACTCGGCCGTTACAGCGATGTTCTCTCGGTGCGCGCGGATAACATCCCAGCTAAAGTGCTCGACCAGCCGCTCGGCAGAGCGCGGCGTGGTGTCCGGCGCGATGCCCGTTTGCCCGGCGAGCCAGCCCAGCAGCGCTTCGGGCGTGCCAAAGCGGGCGCGGAGTTCGCCCAGGTCCAGATCGCGGTCTCGTTTGGAAAGGCGGCGGCCGTCCGGTGCCATGAGCAGCGGAATATGTCCGTAGTGCGGCGTGGGCAGTCCCAACAGGTGCTGCAGATAGATCTGGCGCGGTGTGGACCCCAGCAGGTCGCATCCGCGCACGACCTCGGTGACGCCCATGGCAGCGTCGTCGACCACCACGGCTAGCTGATAGGCAAACACGCCGTCGCTGCGGCGCACCAAAAAGTCGCCGCACTCGGTGGCGAGTGCTTCGCATTGGGCGCCGTACGTGCGATCCACAAATTCGATCACGTCGTCTGCGAGGTCGTCGACGGTGGGCACGCGCAGACGTGTGGCCGGGGCGCGCAGGGCGCTGCGGCGGGCCACCTCCTCGGCCGAAAGACTTCGGCAGGCGCCACGGTAGATGGGCGTGCCGTCGCTCGCGTGCGGTGCACTCGCGGCGTGGAGCTCGGCGCGTGTGCAAAAGCAGGGATAGGTGAGGCCGGCGTCTTTCAGCCGGCGCAAGGCGCTCTCGTACAGGTCTAGGCGGTCGTGCT
Source organism: uncultured Collinsella sp. (assembly GCA_958372035.1). Classification (GTDB taxonomy): domain Bacteria; phylum Actinomycetota; class Coriobacteriia; order Coriobacteriales; family Coriobacteriaceae; genus Collinsella. The sequence goes on from CATXML010000012.1 coordinate 1,442, forward strand.
GGTAGTAGGGGCCTTCGTCCCACTCGAGTCCCAGCCAGGCCAGGTCGTCAATCAATTGGGCGGCAAGTTCCGGGCGCTTGCAGCGATCGTCCAGGTCCTCAATGCGTAACACGATGCTGCCGCCCTGGCTGCGGGCCGAAAGCCATGCGCACAGGCAGCTGAACACGTTGCCCAGGTGCATACGGCCCGAGGGCGACGGGGCGAAGCGCCCCACGACGGGCGCGGGAGCGGCCGGCGTCGTTGGCGCGTCGGCGGCGGTTGTTGCTATGTTGCGTGCGTTGATGTCCATGCGGACGAGTATAGCGCGGGGCGCGGTGGGGGAGACGCTGCCGTGGCCTGCAAGTTGCTGAGGCCACACGTTGCGCGTGCCGGACCACCGGCTCGGCGCCTTAATCGTCGTCAATCAATCTAGCCCTCAAACGACAGAAACCCCGGCAGCTCTTCGCAACTGCCGGGGTTTCCGCGGAAAAGGGGGGCATGATCCTCAAGCGGACGGCAAAGGGGCAAACCGTTTTCGCTCAACTGCTTTATGCCCCTCAACTGGCGGCTCAATCAGCGCATGCCGCGCCCACACAAAGCCGCTACACCTGTGATGGAGCTATGAAGTGGTATCTATTGCCGGAGCGGGCTATGCCAAGGAGTGTCCCAGATTGCCGGCAGATAAGGAACGTCCCCAGGTGCCGGCGGCGGGCGTGACTTTTGTCCCGTTTTGACGCTCCGCTGACCTAGATGTTCGTCACATGAACTCGCAAACGTGGGACAATGACGCTACTGGTACCACAGACAAAGGATGTGCCTATGAACGCCCCCGTTGCCCAGCCCTGTCGGCAGCGCCGCCTGTTTGCGCGGTTCGCTTCCGTCTGCGCACTCGTCGCGCTTGCGTTGTTGCTGCTGCCTGCCGTCGCGCACGCCGACGGCTACTCTATGAGCCAAACCTATATCGGTGCCACGGTTGAGGCCGATGGCTCGCTGACCGTTGTCGAGGGACGCCAGTTCGATTTCGACGATGACATTAACGGCGTGTATTGGGATATCAATACAGGCTCTAACCAGCAAGGCGGCTCGGTGGTCGTCAATGTGCTGAGCGTCGAGGAAGACGACACTGCGTTTAACAAGGTCGACAGCGCAAATAAAGGCGACGACGGCGTTTACACGGTGGAGCAGTCCGACGACGGCGTAAAGATTAAGGTGTTCAGCCCTCACGAAAGCGGCGACAGCGCAATCTACTACGTGAGTTATTCCATGACCGGTGCGGTTATGAACTGGGCCGATACCGCCGAGCTCTACTGGAAATTTGTGGGTGACGGCTGGTCTGCGGACTCCGATGACGTCGAGATGGAAGTCTACTTTGCAAATGCCGCTGCCGGGACGGCTGCCGTCAAGGGCGATAACTTCCGCGCATGGGGCCACGGCCCGCTGACGGGCGACGTGTCGCTCGATGCGGACGAGCCCATGGTCACCTATACCATTCCCTGCGTGCATGAGGGCGAATTCGCCGAGGCACGCATCGCCTTCCCCAGCGACTGGGTGCCGCAGCTTGCCGTCTCGGGCGAAAAGCGCATGTCGACGATTCTGAGCGAAGAGAAGGAATGGGCCGACGAGGCCAACGCTCGCCGCGCTCACGCTCGCATGATTGCCAATGCGCTTGCCGTGCTAAGTGTTGTCGCGGCGGTGGCCTTTACCGGCACAATCGTTGTGCTCAAGCTGCGCCGCCGCAAGCCCAAGCCGCTTTTCCAGGACGAATATTTCCGCGATGTGCCTTCGGCCGACCATCCCGCCGTGCTTTCGGCCCTCATGAGCTGGAACGAGGTGCCCGATCAGGCATATATCGCCACGCTCATGAAGCTCACCGACGACCGTGTGATCAAGCTGGAACAGGCGACCGTGACCAAGGCCAAGAAGGGTCTGTTGGGGCGCGAAAAAGAAGAGCAGACGTATCGCGTGACGGTGAGTGATGTGGGCTGGAAGTCGGCCAAGGGCATTGACCGCATGGTGCTCAAGGTCTTCTTTGCCGGTGCTAAGCCCGACGAGAACGGTGATCGCTCGCGCACGTTTGACGAGCTGCAGCACTACGTTAAGCAGCACGCTACGCCCGTGGGCGACAAACTCGAGGACTATCAGAACACCGTTAAGGGCAAGCTGGCCGATAGCGAGTACGTTGCCTCGGACGGCATTGTCGCAATGGTGTTTTGTCTGGTTCTTGGTATCCTGATCGCCTTTGTTCCCGTGGGATCCATCTTCTTTACCGACGGCGCACAGGCGAACATTATCGCCGCGGTTATCTCGGTGCCGATTGTGCTGGTGGGTATTGGCGTGGGCCTTACGTTCCGCCGCTTTACGCCGGAGGGCGCCGAGGTGGCGGCTCGCTGCAAGGCGCTCAAGCATTGGCTCGAGGACTTTACGCGTCTGAAGGAGGCCGTCCCCAGCGACCTGATCTTGTGGAACAAACTGCTGGTGATGGGCGTTGCCCTGGGCGTTTCGAAAGAAGTGCTGCGACAGCTGGCCGAGGCCGTGCCTGCGGACCTGCGCAACAGCGACGATTTCTACGACAACTACCCCTGCTACTGGTGGTATTACCATCACTACGGCAACGAGTCCCCGCTCGATTCGTTCAACGATGTGTACCACGAGACCATCCACGAGCTGGCTTCGAGTTCCGATAGTTCGAGCGGCGGCAGCGGCGGCGGCTTTTCCGGTGGCGGCGGTGGCGGCGTCGGCGGAGGCGGCGGCGGAACGTTCTAGCGAGCGCTTGCTTTGGGGTGGATCTTTCTGGGCGGTTGCCAGGGAAGATTCATCCCATTTTTGTGCATCGAAACGGGTCAAACTTTCCGCTGAGGACCTTCGCACAAGGGGCAGTGGACAAAAAATACCAAATATGAGTACTGTTGCTGCGTTGGTCACATATGTTTGCACATAATAATGGGCTCCTAATGAGAGTACTCCTCGTTAGGAGCCCATTTTATTGAACATTTGGGGAGTTACGTCAGCTCGTGCAGCTGGTCGTCATGCCTATAAGCATCAAAAATGCCCCGAATCGCTGCTACTAAAAAGGTAACAGTACTCATATTTGATGTATTTTGACCACGGCTATCTACAAACCCCCTAGGCCACTCATTGGGGACAGACTTAAATGACTAGTTGTTGGGGATCAGTCATTGGGGACGTTCTTAAATGACTAGGTGTGGCTGCTTGGGCTAGGCTGTTAGGTCGAGTTCGTAGAGAAAGCTTTCGCGCGGCATGTCGTGACGACGCTCTTCGCGGTTGGCGCGGTGCGTGGCCGTGCGCTTAAAGCCGTGCAACTCGTAGAACTTCCACGAGCAGTTGGAGTCGGTGTACAGGTGCGCCCTTGTCGCCCCGCGCGAGGACAGGTACGAGACCGCGGCATCGAGCAACACTGAGCCTACACCCAGGCCGTGGACATCGGGATCGACGGCGAGCAGCGTGACTTCGTTGTCGTGCGGCAACGGGCTGCTCTCGAGCAGGCGGTTGTTGGTTCGGATGGTTGCGCGCACAAACGAGAGATACTCGGCGCAGACATCGGGCTCCAGCTCGCGCATCTGCGAAAGCAGCGCGCGTTCGGTATCCATCCAGTGTTCCTTAACGGTGGCGCCGGAACTCTGTCCCGCGCGCGCGAGCGCAATGCCACGCGCCTGACCGTCGATTACGGCAACCTGCGAAAACGTCGATGACGAAAGGCAATGGGCGAGGTCGCACGCGGCCTCGAGGCGGTTGTACTCATCGTTATCCGAATTGTTATGCCAAAGCTGCTGCAGAATCAGCGCGATGGCGTCGAAGTCTTCGGTATCAAACGGTCGGTAGAGAACCCGCGAGACCATGGTGCCTCTTTCTTTTGCGGATGCATATCGAGCACAGTTCTACCACGCTATTGGCATCTAATTATGGTGCCCCTGTGTTCCATGAACTCACCGTGCCCGGTGCCGTGCCCATCCCCTCTGCTCGCAAACTTTTTCTGCACATGCGCCCGTTGCGGGGTGCATCGATGCGCTCGATGCGCTACATTGAATCAGTATTTTCAATGCCGCTGCGCGAGCGCTGCAGATCGACGTATCACCGACTCACAGAGCACGGCGGCGTACCAGACAGGAGGACTGCATGGGATCTGATGTGAAGATCGCGCGCGCGTTGATCTCGGTTACCGATAAGACGGGCGTCGTCGATTTCGCACGGACGCTGGTCGATGACTTTGGCGTCGAGATCATCTCTACGGGCGGCACGGCTCGTGCCATCGAGGACGCGGGCGTTCCCGTAACCCCCATCGAGGAGTTCACGGGCTATCCCGAGATGATGGACGGCCGCGTTAAGACCCTGCACCCCAAGGTTCACGGCGCGCTGCTGGCCCGCCGCGATTCCGAGCAGCACATGCAGGAGGCCGCCCAGCACGGCATTAAGCTGATCGACCTGGTCGTCGTCAACCTGTACGAGTTCGAGAAGACCGTCGCCAACCCCGAGGTCACCTTCGCGGATGCCATCGAGCACATCGACATCGGTGGCCCCTCCATGTTGCGCTCTGCCGCCAAGAACGCCGCGAGCGTTACCGTCATCTCCGACCCGGCCGACTATGATGCCGTCCTGGCCGAGATGCGCGAGACCGGTGGCTGCACCACGCTTGCCACCCGTCGTCGCCTGCAGGTGAAGGTCTACCAGACCACCGCCGCCTACGACACGGCTATCTCCCGTTGGCTTGCCGCCCAGGCAAGCGACGTGGCGGACACCTCTGCCAAGCTCGAGATTTCGCTGGAGAAGGTCGACGACCTGCGCTATGGTGAGAATCCTCAGCAAAAGGCTACGGTCTACCGCTTTGCCGAGGGCTGCGAGAACACCGCGAGCTCTCAGTTCCCGCTTGTGGGCTCCGAGCAGATCCAGGGCAAGCCGCTCAGCTACAACAACTATCTGGACGCCGATGCCGCCTGGAACCTGGTCCGCGAGTTCGACGAGCCGGCCTGCGTGATCCTCAAGCATCAGAACCCCTGCGGTTCCGCCGTTGCCGAGGGCATCACGGCCGCCTACGACCGCGCTTTCGCCTGCGATCCCAAGAGCGCCTTCGGCGGCATCATCGCCTGCAACCGCGAGGTTCCCTTTGAGCTGGTTGAGCACTTTGCCGATCAGAACAAGCAGTTCGTCGAGGTCATCATCGCCCCGGGCTACACCGCCGAGGCGCTCGAGCGCATGGCCAAGCGCCCCAACCTGCGCGTGCTGGCTACCGGCGGCGTGGACCACGGTGCCCAAGTGGAGCTGCGCTCCATCGACGGCGGCATGCTGGTGCAGGAAGTCGACCACGTGACCGAGGATCCCGCGACCTTTACGTTCCCCACCGACCGCAAGCCCACCGATGCCGAAATGGCCGAGCTCGAGTTTGCCTGGAAGGTCTGCAAGGGCGTCAAGTCCAATGCTATCCTGGTCTCCAAGGGCAAGGCCGGCATTGGCATGGGCCCGGGTCAGCCTAACCGCGTTGACTCTGCACTGCTTGCCTGCGAGCGTGCCGAGGACTTCTGCGAGCGCGAGGGCGTGGAGAAGGGCGGCTTTGCTTGCGCAAGCGACGCGTTCTTCCCGTTCCGCGACAACGTCGACGTGCTTGCCGCGCACGGCGTGACCTGCATCATCCAGCCCGGCGGCTCCAAGCGTGACGACGAGAGCATCCAGGCCTGCAACGAGCATGGTATTGCGATGGTCTTCACCGGAGCCAGGCATTTTAGGCACTAGAGGCTTTCCCAAGCACCCGACCTTGCCCCTCAAACCGTCGCTTGCGTACATTTAGTACGCGGCGCTCCTCTTTCGGGGCAATCTCGGGCACTTGGAAAACCCTTAATGGGATGTTTCTCTATCCCATTAAACTGTTCGGTCGCCTGACCATATCGTCAAAATAATCTCTGCAAAAGACGGCTGCTCCGTTTGGAGGGCCGTCTTTTTGGTATAAGAGGACGGAATGACTAACACGAAAGGTACAACCATGCCCCAGATTGATGATGCCGAGCTGTTTGGCAATGCCGAGGATCAGCGTGCGTACGAGGACTTTTGCGCCAATCAGGAGGCGGTCGAGAAGTTCACGCTCGACAAGCCCGCGCTTGTCTGCCGTTGGCGCATGTCCAACAAAAAGGTGCCCATGCTCAACCGTCACATCCGTGCGCTGTCCGAGCGCCTGGTGCAGGGCGAGCTACTTACCCATAACATGCTCAGCTGGGCCAAGCAGCACGTTGAGTGGTCGCTAGCCGAGGGCGATTACACCGCACACGACGGTGTGCTCATGCTGGTGATCGACATCAACGGCAACGCCGCCATGACAGTGGGGGAGTACGAGCCGCTCGCCGATACGTCGGCCAAGGCGCTGCGTGCCCGCTCCGCCGAGGCCCGCTCCGAAGCCGACGAGACCGGCGTGGCGCCCGAGCTGCTCGCCGCCGTCAACAACGGCGAACTCGCCTTTGTGGCGCCGGCGGACGAGTGCCTGTGCGGCACGGCGACGCTCATCGAGCAGCTGGCCCAGACCAAGGGCATCCCGGTCACGCGCGTAGATATTCCCGCGCAGCTTAAGGGCGCGCTGTTCCTGGTGAGCGACGAGCACGGCGTGGTCCCCGCAACCGAGACGGACGCCGCCGAGGCCGACGCCGCCACGGTCGCCTTCTTTGTCGACGGCTACGAAAAGCTTCGCGCCCGCCGCTAAATGATTATTCTGGGACGGGGATTAAAGAATCATTTTGGTTCCCGCCACCGCTGCGAGTGCGAGGCGGACAAAACGCCCCCGCTCGCGAACAATTCTGTCACCTTGGCGACGTGCGTGGCGCGCACCTGCAGTTTCGCAGCCATAATGGTGGCAAGACAATCAAGAGGGGAGCGGAATCCATGGCGCTAATCTATATCGTTGAGGACGACGAGCCCATTCGTCGTGAGCTTGTCGACATCCTTGCCCGCGCCGGGTTTGAAATCGAGGCCTGCGAATCGTTCGAGCATGTCTCGCGCGATATTCTCGCCGCCGCGCCCGACCTGGTGCTGCTCGACCTCACGCTTCCCGTCAAGGACGGCCAGCATATCTGCCACGAGGTTCGCCGCGAATCCGAGGTCCCCATCATCGTCCTCACCTCGCGCACGACCGAGATCGACGAGGTCATGGCCATGACGCTCGGCGCGGACGACTTTGTTCCCAAGCCCTATAGCGCGCGCGTGCTCGTGGCGCGCATCAACGCACTGCTGCGTCGCACCGCGGCGTCAGGCGAGCGCAGCACGCTCGTCCACAAGGGGCTGGAACTCGACCTCGCCCGCTCCGCGGTCACCAACACGCAAACCGGCGACAGCACCGAGCTCACCAAAAACGAGCTGCGTATCCTCTCGCTGCTTCTGAGCCGCGCGGGCAAGATCGTTTCGCGCTCGGCCATCATGCAGGACCTGTGGGACTCCGATGCCTTCGTGGACGACAACACGCTCACCGTCAACATCAACCGTCTGCGTACCACGCTCGAAAAAATCGGCATCAAGGGGTATTTGACCACGCACCGCGGCCAGGGCTATTCGGTCTAGGGGTCGGCTATGTCGTTTGCCAAATTCTTCAAAGATGCGCTGCTTTCCGTCGCCGTGTGGACGTGCGGCGTGCTGCTGAGCTGCTTTGTGCTGGCGGTCGCCGGAGCCCCGGCATCTATCGTGGTCGTGGCGGTCGGCGTGTCCTTTATCTTTGGCATCCTGGGCATCGTGATTGAGTATGTGCGCCGCCGCCGCTTCCTGCATCAGCTGGAGCGGGCGGCCGAGGAACTGGAGAGCCCTGCGTGGGTGCAAGAGATGGTGCAATGCCCGACCTATGCCGAGGGCGAGCTCGAGTACGAGGTCTTGCGCCGGGTGGGCAAAGCCGCCTGCGACGAGGTTGCCGAAGGCCGGCGCCAGACCGATGACTATCGCGACTATATCGAGAGCTGGGTCCACGAGGCCAAACTGCCCCTGGCTGCAGCCCATCTGATTTTGGAAAACCTGGACGGCAGCGAAGATGACCTGTCGCGTGTTGATGACCTCGGTCGCGAGCTTGCCCGCGTGGAGCGCTATATCGACCAGGCGCTCTACTATGCGCGCTCGGAAGTTGTGGAGCGCGATTACCTGATTCGACGTTGGAACCTCAAGGCCCTGGTGACGGGCGCGATTAAAGCCAACGCGCGCGAGCTCATCGCGGCGCACGTGGCGCCGGTGTGCGAGAATCTCGACTTTGAGGTGTTTACCGACGAGAAGTGGCTCGAGTTTATCTTGGGTCAGCTCATTCAGAACAGCATTAAATACGCGCGCGAGGACGGCGCGAAGATCGTGTTTTCGGGCGCGTTGCTGGACGAGGGCCTGGCGAGTGAGCGCATCGAACTCACCGTTGCCGATAACGGCTGTGGCGTGAACGCGGCAGATCTGCCCCGCGTGTTCGAGAAGGGCTTTACCGGTGACAACGGCCGTGCCACCAAGCGCGCAACGGGCATCGGCCTCTATCTGGTGGCGCGCCTGTGTTCCAAGATGGGCATCGACGTCACCGCGGCATCGGAGCCGGGCGAAGGCTTCGTCGTCACGTTTGCCTTCTCAACGAATAAGTTTCAGTATTTCGAGTAGCACACGCGGCAGACATTCGTCCAAACAAAACGTGCCACCCCAAACAGGCGGCACGCCATCTTTTATCAGCCAACTCGCTGAAGTAAGGCTGCGAAGGCCGCGGAGCCGGGAGGGGTTTCCTAAGGGCACATCCCACAGCCGCAGCGCGGCGAGGACGTGCCCGTGGAAACCCCGCAGGCCCCGCGGCCGGTGGGAGCAACGCTACTTCACGACCAAAATGTCGCAGTCCGTATTGCGCAGCAGGAACGTCGAAATCGAGCCGAGTAGCGCGTACTTAATTGAGGACAGGCCGCGGGCGCCGCAGAGCACCAGATCGGGCTTGACCACGTCGAGCATCTCATCCTTGAGCGTCTCACGAATGCGGCCGGTACGAATCATGACCTCGACCTCGGGAATGTCGGGATTGGCCTTGGCCTCCTCGAGCTGCTTGGCGATAGAGTTGTTAAAGGCCTCCTCCAAGCCGTTGACCAGGTCGACCGGATAGGAACCGGCGCTCTCGAGCGCGGTGGAGTCGATGACGTGGCCGATGATCAGCTTGGCGCCGTTGTTCGCGGCGACCTTGATGGCGCGTGCGAGCACAAAATCCTGCTGCTCAGTACCGTCGAGTGAAACAAATACCTTGGTGTAACCCTCGTTCATGGTTTCCTCCTTGGTCTATCGCACGGGCGCGGGGCTCGTGCGTCGGGCGGGCGCGGGTGCGTTGGCCGCCGGACACTTTATCTTGTTGCAGTTATACCCAAGGATTTCGGTTTGACCGCTCGCAATTCTGTGAACGGGCGAGTTTTTTGGTAAGGGTAGGCGCGGTCGCACCGCCAACGGTTGATAATGGGACATCGCCCGCATCGTCCGCAGAACATCTACCGGCGGGTGTCTAACGAGGGGGTCCCTTTGGATATTATCGAGCTTCTAAAATCTGCCTTCATGGGCCTGGTCGAGGGCATCACCGAATGGCTGCCCGTTTCGTCGACGGGTCACATGATCTTGGTGGACGAGTTCGTCAAGATGAACGTGAGCGAGACGTTCTGGAATATGTTCCTGGTCGTGATTCAGCTCGGCGCCATTCTGGCCGTCTGTGTGCTGTTCTTCCATGAGCTCAATCCGTTCTCGCCCAGCAAGGGCAAGGAGGGCCGCCGCGACACCTGGGTGCTGTGGGGCAAGATTGTGCTCGGCTGCATTCCTGCGGCGGCGATCGGCCTGCCGCTCAACGACTGGATGGAGGAGCATTTCTACAATGCCCCCGTCGTGGCGCTGGCGCTCATTGTGTACGGCGTGCTGTTTATCGTGATCGAGAACTGGCGCGCGAGCAAGCGCGAGGAAATGGCCGTTGCCGGTTCGTTTGGTTCGCGTGCTGTGGTGTCGGGTGGACGTCCTGCCGGTGCGCACTTTGCGGCGTCCGCCGCGGCTACCGCCGAGGATGAGGACGATGACGATAACCTGGACTTTGGCTCCATCACTACGCTCGAGGACCTGAGCTGGAAGACTGCGCTGGGTATCGGCTGCTTCCAGGTGCTTTCGCTGGTGCCTGGTACGTCTCGTTCCGGTTCTACCATCATCGGTGGCCTGCTTTTGGGCTGCACGCGTTCGGTGGCGTCTAAGTTCACGTTCTTCCTGGCTATTCCCGTTATGTTTGGCGCAAGTGCGCTCAAGCTGGTCAAGTACTTCATCAAGGGCGGCACGTTCGGCACCAACGAGATCGCCATCTTGGGCGTGGGCTGCGTTGTGGCCTTTGTGGTTTCGCTCATCGCCATCAAGTGGCTCATGGGCTTCGTTCGCCGTCACGACTTCAAGTGCTTCGGCGTCTACCGCATCATCCTGGGTATCGTGGTGCTTGCGTACTTCTTTGTCCTGGAGCCCATGCTCGGCCTGTAACTTGGTTGACGCTGCACGGCGACCGGAGCGACAACTTGTCATTCAAAGGGGGCGGCATGACCAAAAGGTCTATGCCGCCCCCTTTTCATGCCAATTTGTTCGCCCTGGCCGCCGCTCGCTGCTGCTGCCATGACATCGGCGGTTTCGTGATTGTCGATAGATTGGTTCAAAGTAACCTGACACCTTTGCACCAAATTCGCTGGGGTGGGCCTGACGGCGGCGCACGGAGTCGTGGTGTGATTTGCGTCGGTGTCCGCGCGGCTCGGTATACTGATACGGCTCAAACTATGGCGCTGCCCGCAGGCGCGCCGTCCGTCAGATGAGGAGTCGCCCATGACCCAGTCCCTGCCCTGGGAAAAGAACACTGCCGCGCCCGTGTCGCCCGCGCCGGAGCCCGTGCCGCTCGATGCGTACACCGTCCCCGCCGCGCCGGAACCCGAGCTCGTTCCGCTCGACATCTACGACGCCCCGGCTCCGGCGCCCAAGCCCGCCAAGCCGTTCGTCGATATCGATAGCCTGAACCCCGCCCAGCGCGAGGCGGTCCTGACCACTGAGGGCCCACTGCTGGTCCTTGCCGGTGCTGGCTCGGGCAAGACCCGCGTCCTGACCTTCCGCATCGCACATATGCTTGGCGACCTGGGCGTTAAGCCCTGGCAGGTCCTGGCCATCACGTTTACCAACAAGGCCGCGGCCGAGATGCGCGAGCGTCTGGCAGCACTCATCCCCAGTGGCACCCGCGGCATGTGGGTGTGCACCTTCCACGCCATGTGCGTGCGCATGCTGCGCGAGGACGCCGACCTGCTGGGCTACACCGGTCAGTTCACCATCTATGACGACGATGACTCAAAGCGCATGGTGCGTGACATTATGCAGGCGCTCGGCATTGAGCAAAAGCAGTTCCCCATCAACATGATCCGCAGCAAGATCAGCTCGGCCAAAAACGCCATGATTGGGCCCGAGGACATGCTCAAGAGCGCCGATAGCCCCAACGACAAAAAGGCCGCGCAGGTCTACCTGGAGCTGGAGCGCCGCCTGCGCGCCGCCAACGCGATGGACTTTGACGACCTGCTCGTGCGCGCTCTCGAGCTGCTGCGCACCCGCCCCGAGGTGCTCGATAAGTACCAGGAGCGCTTCCGCTACATTAGCGTCGACGAGTATCAGGACACCAACCACGTCCAATACGAGATCGCCAACCTGTTGGCCGCCAAGTACCAAAACCTTATGGTCGTGGGCGACGACGACCAGTCCATTTATAGCTGGCGCGGCGCCGACATCACCAATATCCTGGACTTTGAGAAGGACTTTAAAAACTGCAAGACCGTCAAGCTGGAGCAGAACTACCGCTCCACGGGTCATATCCTGAGCGCCGCCAACGCCGTGGTGCGTCACAACTCGCAGCGTAAAGAAAAGCGCCTGTTTACGGCCGAGGGCGACGGCGAGAAGATCCAGGCCTTCCAGGCAAGCGATGAGCGCGACGAGGGCCGCTGGATTGCCGGCGAGATCGAAAAGCTGCATGCCAAGGGCACGAGCTACGACGATATCGCTGTGTTCTACCGCACCAACGCCCAGTCGCGTATTCTCGAAGATATGTTCCTGCGCGCGGGCGTGCCCTACAAGATCGTCGGCGGCACGCGATTCTTCGACCGCGCCGAGATCCGCGACGTCATGGCCTACCTCAAGATGATCGTGAACCCGGCCGACGAGATGAGCGTCAAGCGCGTCATCAACACGCCGCGTCGCGGCATCGGCTCCACCTCGATTCAAAAGATCGAGCAGCTGGCGCGCGACAACCGTTGCTCGTTCTTCCAGGCCTGCGAGATTGCGTGCGCCGAGACGGGCATGTTTAGCGCCAAGGTCCGCAATGGCCTGTCGAGCTTTGTGTCGCTGGTGCGCGAGGGCCGCCGCATGGACGGCGAGCTCAAGGACGTTGTCGAGATGATTGTCGATAAGACGGGCCTGCTGCAGGCGTTTCGCGCCGAGGGCACCATGGAATCCGAGAGCCGCGCCGAGAACATCCAGGAATTCCTGGGCGTGGCCGCCGAATTTGAGGAGACGCACGAGGATATCGAGGGTACGCTCGAGAGCTTAGAGGAGCTGCGCGCGGCCGGTGTTGCCGACGTGCCTGCCGGCGCCGAGCCCGAACCCGTCGTGGTGAGCGCACCTGCGCCCGAGCCGGGACCGTCTGCCCCGGTATCCTCGTTTGAGGCGCTCGTTGGCGCGCGTGATGCCGCAGGTTCCAATCCGCTCGATAGCCTAGCCGCCCCGGCGCTCTCGCCGCAGGATGCCCTGGCCGCCGCCATTGCGGGCAACGCGTATGCCGCGCCGACGGAGATGCCGGCGGGTGCCGTGCATGTCGACGAGATCGAGCGCACCTACGGTCCGCTCACCTGTAAGGCGCTTCCTGCTCTCATGGAGTGGCTGGCCCTGCGCTCCGACTTGGATTCCCTGGCCGGCGAGACGCATGCCATCACCATGATGACCATCCACTCCGCCAAGGGCCTGGAGTTCCCCGCGGTGTTCGTGGCCGGTATGGAGGAGGGCATCTTCCCACACGTGCATGACTTTGGCGGCAGCGATGATCCGGGCAAGCTCGAGGAGGAGCGTCGCCTGGCCTACGTTGCCATCACGCGTGCCCGCAAGCGCCTGTTCCTGACCTATGCGGCCACGCGTCGCACCTACGGCTCGACCTCTGCCAACCCGCGCTCGCGCTTCCTTAACGAGATTCCGTTTGAGGATATCGAGTTTAGCGGCATCGGTTCTGCCGGTTTTGAGGGCACGGGCTGGGAAAAGCGCGGCGACCGTCACGGCACCTTTGGCTCGGGCATGGGCTCGGATATGTATGGCGGCAAGGTGTTTGGTTCGCATACGCGCTCGACCGGCGGCTCCGGCTCGCGCGGCGGGTCGAGCTTTGACGACTTCTTTGGCGGCAGCAGCTATGGGACCGAGCGCCATCGTGGGGTTTCGCCTGACGCCGGCCGCGTTGCCTCGACCTTTGGCTCGGGCGCGCCGCGAGCCAAAAAGCCGTCGTCCAAGGTGTCGCCGACGGTGGAGCGCAAGGTCGATCGCACCAGCGCGTCGCAGGACTTTGCCGCGGGCGATACCGTGAGTCACAAGACCTTTGGCACGGGTACCGTGATCTCGGTCGCCGGAGACATGATCGAGGTTCAATTCGAAAAGACCGGCCAGACCAAAAAGCTGATGAAGGGCTTTGCGCCTATAGTGAAACTGACCTAGGCGGCTTTCCCAGGCACGGCACCTCGGCCTTCAATCGTCGGGCATGACCTCAAGGTCTATGCCCTCCTCTTTCAGGCCGATCTGCCGCACCTGGAAAACCCGTACATCCGGCTAGGCGGGCGCGCCGGGGGCTTTGGTCGCCTGCTCGGGCAGTCCTGCTCGCACGGAGAGCACATTAAGTGCTCTCCGGCTCGTGCGGAACTCG
>CATXML010000013.1 GCA_958372035.1 uncultured Collinsella sp.
CAAGGTGACGTGAAACGAAAGGGCGCTGACCTTCTGGTCGCGCCCTTGAAGTTGAACGTCAGATTGTCCAAATGCGGCCCGCGCAGCGTCGAGCCGTTACGGCGTTTGGTAAAACGCCGTAACCTAGTAGTTGGCTTCGTAGCCGTTGCCGTCGCCGGTGGGCTCTTCGTAGTAGTCCGAATCGCTCGAATCGCCTGAGTCATCGGAATCGTCAGAGCTGACCGATGAGGTTGCAGTACCGTTTGCGTAGTCGTCAGACGTGTTGTTGTTCAGGTCGCCGATCGTAGAGCTGGAACCATCGGACATACCCATGGTATTGGGACCCTTGGGATCCTTGCCGGCGTCGACGCGCGCCATCATTTCCTTAAGCTCGTCCTCGTAGACAAAGACGTAGCTCACGCCATCAATCATGGTGCTGTCATCGGCATACGAAGGCAGGTTAGCCGAGTAGATGCCATTGACGTCCATGCCGCGCATGGCATTGACCGTAGACACGATATCCTGGACGCTCATATCGGTTACGAGCATGTCGGACAGCGAATTGACGAGGTCGAAGACCTTGGTGGCATCGAAGTTGTTGAGGATCTGGTTGGCGAGGGCGCCGAGTACCTGACGCTGATGGCGCATGCGCGTGTAGTCGCCATCGGCATAGATGTAGCGGCAGCGGGCGTAGGTAAGGGCGGTCGCGCCATCCATGTGCTGCTGACCGGCAGTAATCTTAATGTCGAGGTGCTCGGGGTCGTCGACATCATCGGTTGCGTTAATGTCGATACCGCCAACCGAATCGATGAGCGACTGCATACCGTCGAAGCTGACCTCGGCATAGTGGGAAATCTGAACACCGCACAGCTCGTTGACCGCCTGGACCATGGCTTCGGCGCCGCCGTAGGTATGGCAGGCGTTGATCTTCATGGTCGAGCCCTTGTACACGACCTTGGTGTCGCGCGGAATGGAGATGAGCGTCGCCTGCTTTTGCGTGGGGTCGATGCGTGCCAGGATAATCGAGTCGGCACGATACGTATCCTCGCCCGGGCGACCATCGGTACCAAGGAGCAGCACGTAGAACGGGTCTTTTGCCTCGTCGGTATCGACCAGAATCTGGCGCAGGTTGTCGGTAATGACATTGGAATCGCCGAGCTTGCCCATAATGGTGGCAAACCACAGGCCGGCGGCAGTCGTTGCGCTCAGCAGCACACCGAGCACGGCAATAAGCGCGACGCGGCGAACCGTATGGCCGCGACGGCGCTGACGGGCGCGCTCGGAATAGCGGGCGACGTTATCACGGCTATAGATCTTGGCCTGTGCGCCGGTCGAAGGTCTTCGGGATTCCGCAAGGGGCTTTTTCTTAAACATAGGCAACCTGCATTAGTAGATGACGGGATCGGGGACAGTGGCGTGCTCGACGTGAGCGCCAAGCGCCTGCAGCTTTTCGACAAACTGCTCATAGCCGCGCTTGATGTGATGGATCGCCGATACCTCAGTCGTGCCATCGGCGATCAGACCGGCGACAACGAGAGCTGCGCCGCCGCGCAAATCGGGCGAGGTAACCTGCGCACCCGAGAAACCCTTGACGCCGTGAATCATGGCATGGTGGCTCTCGATGCGAATATCGGCACCCATGCGCACCAACTCGGATGCGAACATAAAAC
Source organism: uncultured Collinsella sp. (assembly GCA_958372035.1). Lineage (GTDB taxonomy): Bacteria > Actinomycetota > Coriobacteriia > Coriobacteriales > Coriobacteriaceae > Collinsella. Next base: position 1,650 of record CATXML010000013.1, read on the forward strand.
GATTCTCAAAGATGTTCTCGGTGATAACGGAGCTGCCGTCGGCCAGGGCGGAGAGCACCATGATCTGCGCCTGCATGTCCGTCGGGAAGCCGGGGAACGGAAGCGTCTGGATGTCGACCGGCTTGACACGCTCGGCGCGATTCACGTGAACGCCGTCGTCGGTACGCTCGCAATCGATGCCCATGAGCTCCATCTTCTTGAGCACCATGCCCAAGTGAATGGGGCAAAAGCCCGTGACATCGACACCGCGATCGTCTGCCATCAGCGCGCCGGCAACGATAAAGGTACCCGCCTCGATGCGGTCGCCCACCACGCGATGGGTAACGGGATGCAGCTCTTCCACGCCCTCGATGGTCACGACAGGCGTACCCGCGCCGACAATCTTGGCACCCATCTCGTTGAGCATGTTAGCGAGATCGACGATCTCGGGCTCGCGTGCGGCATTGTCGATAACCGTGGTACCCTGCGCGCGCACGGATGCCATGATGAGGTTCTCGGTTGCACCGACGCTGGCAAACTCGAGCGTGACGGTGGTACCGCGCAGGCCCTGAGGCGCATTGGCGTTGATATAGCCGTGGGCGGTATCGAACTCAACGCCCAAGGCCTCAAGACCCAAGATATGCATATCGATCTTGCGAGCGCCCAGGTTGCAGCCGCCGGGCATGGCGATCTTGGCGCGATGGAAACGGCCCAGCAGTGGTCCCATCACGGCAGTGGAAGCACGCATCTTGGCAACGAGCTCGTAGGGCGCCTCCCAAGAATCGACCTGGGAGGTATCGATCTCGAGCGTGTGCTCGTCGAGAACATCGATCGTGGCGCCCATACCCTTGAGCACCTTGCCCATCACGTGGACATCGGAAATATCAGGCACGTTCTGCAGCGTCGTCTTGCCCGGCGCCAGAAGCGTTGCCGCCATGAGTTTGAGCGCGGAGTTCTTGGCGCCCGAAACAGGCACGGAACCTCCGATGGCGTGGCCACCCTCAACGCGGATAATATCCAAGGTCTACCCTTTCAAAAAGCATGCCCGGGGTGGCTGGGCCATCCCGGGCATGATGTGTTCGCAAATGGTCGAACGCTAAAACGTTTGACTATTGGGCAAGCTTGAGCTTACACCATGCGATTTCATTATAGAGGTAGGCGCGGCGTGCATCATCCTCCGACAAATTACCCAGCTTCTCTTCAAAACCTTGAATATCAGCTTTAACCTTATCGGCGTCGACGGTCGCCAAATCGCAAGCGCGCTCGGCGAGGACGGTCACGACATCGTCCGCAACCTGGGCATAGCCGCCGGCCACGGCAAACGTGTGGTCGACAGTGCCCATGGCCTTATCGGAAACGCGAACGTAACCGCGGTCGATTGTGCAGATTTCGCTGGAGTGAGCAGGCAGAACGCCAAACTCACCATCCGTGGACGGAATCGACACAAACGCAGCGTCGCCCTCATAGGCGCAGCTCACGGGGCACACGATGCGGATACGCATAACCTACTTCTCCCCCATCTTGCGGGCGCGCTCGCGCACGTCCTCAATCGTAGAAGCATAGCGGAATGCCTGCTCGGGCAGGTCATCGGCCTTGCCGTCGACAATCTCGGCGAAGGAGCGGACGGTATCCTCGACGCGGACGTAGACACCGGGGTTGCCGGTGAACTTCTCGGCGACGTGGAAGGACTGGGAAAGGAACTGCTGGATCTTACGGGCACGGTTGACCGTAAGGCGCTGCTCCTCGGACAGCTCGTCCATACCCAGAATGGCGATGATGTCCTGAAGGTCGGAGTACTCCTGCAGGAGCTCCTGGACCTTGACGGCGACACGGTAGTGCTCCTCGCCGACGATCGAGGGATCGAGAGCGTCGGAGGAAGACGCGAGCGGGTCGATAGCCGGGAACAGACCGAGCGACGAAATGCTACGCGAAAGAACCGTAGTGGCGTCCAGGTGCGTAAACGTCGTGGCAGGCGCCGGGTCGGTCAGGTCGTCTGCAGGGACGTAGACAGCCTGGACGGAGGTAATGGAACCCGTCTTGGTCGAGGTAATGCGCTCCTGGAGGTCGCCCATCTCGGTAGCCAGCGTAGGCTGGTAACCGACGGCGGACGGCATACGACCCAGCAGTGCGGAAACCTCGGAACCGGCCTGGGAGAAGCGGAAGATGTTGTCGATGAACAGCAGAACGTCCTGGCCGCGATCGCGGAAGTACTCAGCGGTGGTAAGGCCAGCCAGACCGATGCGCAGACGCGCTCCAGGCGGCTCGTTCATCTGACCATAGACCAAGCAGGTCTTGTCGATAACGCCCGACTCGCTCATCTCGAGGAACAGGTCGGTGCCCTCACGAGTACGCTCGCCGACACCGGTGAACACCGAGGTGCCGCCGTGCTCCTGGGCGAGGTTGTTGATGAGCTCCTGAATCAGAACGGTCTTGCCGACGCCGGCGCCGCCGAACAGACCCGTTTTGCCGCCACGGATGTAGGGCTCGAGCAGGTCAACGGCCTTAATGCCGGTTTCGAAGATCTCGGTCTTGGTGGTGAGCTCGTCGAAGCGGGGTGCTGCGTGGTGGATGGGATAGAACTCCTCCACCTCGGGCATGGGCTTGCCGTCGACAGGCTTGCCCATGACGTTCCAAATGCGGCCGAGCGTCTTGGGGCCAACGGGCATCTTCATGGGCTCACCGGTATCGGTGGCGATGAGACCACGCTGCAGACCGTCGGTCGAGGACATGGCGACCGTGCGGACGACGCCGCCCGGAAGCTGGCTCTCAACCTCGAGGATCGTGCTCAGGTGACCGATCGGGGTCTCGGCCTCGACCGTGAGCGCGTTGTAGATCGGGGGCACCGCACCGTCAAACTTGACGTCGACGACAGGGCCGATGATACGCACGATGCGACCATCACCGGCAGTCGTCTTCTTGGTGGCTTCCTCGACCGCAAGCTTTACGGTGTTATTAGCCATTACTGTTCCTCCAATGCTGAGGCTCCGCCGACGATCTCGTTAATCTCGGTCGTGATCGAAGCCTGACGCACGCGACTATACGTGCGGGTAAGGGTCGAGATGATCGCGGTGGCGTTTTCCGTCGCGGAGTGCATGGCCTTGCGGCGTGCGCCCTGCTCGGCGGCCGCCGAATCGATCAGGGCCTGGTAGATGACCGTCAGGATATACGACGGTACAAGCTTGCCGAGAACATGCTCGGGAGAGGGCACGAACTCGAACGTGGACGAGATGCGCTTAGGGGCGTCGGTCTCGTTCTTACGCGGACCGTGGGCCATAGCGATCATCTCGGGATCGAGCGGCAACAAGTGCTCGACGCGAAGCTCCTGATCCACGCGGTTCTTGGCGTGGTGATAGACAAGCTCGACACGGTCAAGCTCACCGGCACGATACGCATCGCAGATATGAGAGGAAATCATGCGAGCCTGATTAAAATCGGGCTCGGAGGAATTGCCCTCAAAGTGCATGACGACGTTTGCGCGGTCGCGGAAATACGTGGCCGGCTTGCGTCCGCACGCAATGATCTCGCACTCGATGCCATCGTTCGCCCAAGAAGCGGCGAGCTTTTCGGCCGTGCGCTCCACCGTCGTATTGAAACCGCCGGCAAGGCCGCGGTCCGAGGCAATAACGACAATCAGGCCATGCTTGACGCTCTCATGCTTCTGCAGCATGGGATCGGTGCCCGAACAGGAGGCGTCGCCGGCGACCGTCAACATGACGTCGGTCAGCGCCTCCTTATAGGGCTCGGCCTGCTTGGAGCGATCGAGGGCACGACGGATCTTGGCCGTAGAGACCATCTCCATCGTGCGCGTGATCTGCTTGGTCGTGGTAACCGAGGAGATTCGCTTCTTAATGTCGCGAAGGTTGGCCATAGGGCTTAGTTCTCCTCTGATCCAGTCGTATCGGCATGGTGCTTGGCCATGAACTGCTGCTTGAAGTCACCGATGACGCGCAGGAGCTCAGTCTTGGTGTCATCGTCGATCTTCTTGGCGCGAACCTTGTCGAGCAGCGAGCCAAATCCATTGTCCATGTACTCGACGAGCTCGGCACGGAAAGGCAGCACGTCAGCGATCTCCAGGTCATCCAGGAAGCCCTCGTTGCCGGCAAACAGCGCAACGATCTGCTCGCCAACCTCAAACGGTTTATAACGCGGCTGCTTAAGGAGCTCGGTCATGCGGGCACCATGGGTCAGCTGCTTCTGAGTAGCCTCGTCAAGGTCGGAGCCGAACTGGGTAAAGCCAGCGAGCTCCTGGTACGAAGCGAGGTCCAGACGAAGGTTGCCGGCGACCTGCTTCATGGCCTTGGTCTGCGCGTCGCCACCAACGCGGGACACGGAAATGCCCACGTCGACTGCCGGGCGCTGGCCCTGGAAGAAGAGCTCGGACTGCAGGTAGATCTGACCATCGGTAATGGAAATGACGTTGGTCGGAATGTAGGCCGAAACGTCGCCATCCTGAGTCTCGATGATCGGAAGAGCCGTCATGGAGCCATAACCGTTCTTCTTGGACATCTTGACGGCACGCTCGAGCAGACGAGAGTGCAGGTAGAAGATGTCGCCAGGATAGGCCTCGCGTCCGGGCGGACGATGCAGCGTCAGCGACATCTGACGATATGCCACGGCCTGCTTGGACAGGTCGTCGTAGATGACGAGCACGTGACCACCGGGGTTGGTCTCGCTGGCGGGCTTGCCGTCCTCGCCGTTGTACATAAAGAACTCGCCGATAGCGGCACCGGCCATAGGCGCGATGTACTGCATAGGGGCGGAATCGGCAGCGGTGGCCGAAACGATGATGGTGTAGTCGAGCGCACCGTGCTGAGCGAGGGTCTCGCGAATGTTAGCAACCGTGGAGGCCTTCTGGCCGATGGCGACATAGATGCAAACCATGCCCTTGCCGCGCTGATTGAGGATAGCGTCGATGGCAATGGCGGTCTTACCGGTCTTACGGTCGCCGATGATGAGCTCACGCTGACCGCGGCCGATAGGCACCATGGAGTCGATAGCCAACAGGCCGGTCTGAACCGGCTCGCACACCGGGGTACGGTCGATGACACCGGGGGCCTTGAACTCGATGGGGCGACGGTGCGTGGCGACGATGTCACCCAAACCGTCGATAGGCTGGCCGAGCGGATTGACGACGCGGCCGAGCATGGCGCGGCTCACAGGGATATCCATAATGCGGCCAGTGGTGCGGCACTCGTCGCCTTCCTTGATGGCGTCGACGGCACCGAACAGAACGGCGCCGACCTCGTCACGGTCAAGGTTCTGGGCAAGGCCGAAGACGGTCTCACCGGTATCGGAGCTCTTGAACTCCAGAAGCTCGCCTGCCATGGCGCTCTTGAGGCCGGAGACGCGCGCGATGCCGTCGCCTACCTCGTCGACCGTTGAAACCTCATGCGTATCGACCGTCGCGGAGAGGCTCGTGAGCTGCTCCTGCAGTTTCTTGGCGATATCCTGGGCATTGAGGGTTTCGGACATTAGGCTTCACCTCCGTACGAATTAGCAGAGTTTGCGAGGGTCTCCTGCGCGATGCGCAGCTGCGTCTTGACGGAAATGTCACGACGCTCGCCGCGGGCCTCGAGCACCAGGCCGCCCACGATAGACGGGTCGACCTGCTCGATAAGGAATACCTTGCGGCCGAAGTCCTGCTCGCATTTCTTAGTGATGGTTTGACGCAGCTCGTCGTCGAGCGGGATCGCCGTGGTGACGGTCACGCCCACTACATCCTCGTCTTCCTCGGCAACATACTTAAAGGCAGCTGCCACCTTGGGAAGAAGGTCGAGCTGGTCGCGCTTGGACATGGTGTCGAGCACGGCGATGATCTCGGGGCTGACGCTAGCCAGACGCTCGATCATCTCGAGGTCCTCGAACACATGGTTCTCGGCCTTGGCGGCTTCCAAAAGGGAGCGCGCGTAGGTCTCGAGCACCTTGTCCTGATAGCGGCTAGTCGGCATTCAGGCTACCTGCTTCCTGGATGTAGCGCTCGATGAGCTTCTTCTGCTCGGCCTCGTCGTCGAGTGCCTCGCCCACGATCTTGGTGGCGACGGCAACGGACAGGTCGGCGATAGAGCTCGCGGCACCGGCGTAGATGGACTTGCGCTCGTCCTCGACGGTCGTGTGGGCCTTGGCGATGATCTCCTCGGCCTCCTTGTGAGCAGCCTCGATGATACGGGCGCGCTCGGACTCGGCGTCCTTACGGGCCTCGAGAACGATGTCGGCAGCCTGACGACGGGCGTCGGTAACGATCGAGTCGGACTCAGCGCGCTTGGCGATAGCCTCCTGCTTGGTCTTCTCGGCCTCGTCGAGGCTCTCCTCGATCTTCTTGCCGCGCTCCTCCATGGTTTTCATGATGCCCGGCAGGGCGACCTTGGCCAGCACGATCCAGATGATCAGGAAGGCGATAAGCGCCGGGATGAACTCCGCCATCTTAGGGATGAGGATGTCCGCACCGGCAGCGCCGTCCTCGGCGAACGCGGAAACCGGCATGAGCAGCGCGGCCGCGGACGCGGAGAGTGCGATCGCGCTCTTCTGGGATGAAAGATTCATACTTGACGCTCCGTGCTATTTAACGATCAGCGCGACAACGAAGCCGATCAGAGCCAGAGCCTCGCCGAAGGCGGAGCCCATGATGAAGACGGTGAACACGCGGCCCTGGACCTCAGGCTGACGGGCCATAGCACCCGTAGCACCCAGAGCAGACAGGCCGATAGCAAGACCAGCGCCGATAACACCGAGACCGTAACCGATAACTCCCACGATTCCTCCTTTGTCGTGCGTGTCTTATTTCACGCAGGATAACCTTTTTTATAACTGCCGGGCTCCATGGGTACGGGCACCGGCGGTTTAACGAATTGCCTTACCTTTAAGGCGCGAACGGAAGACTACTCCTCCTCTGCGACCTCCTCTGCCTCGGAGACATACACGGCGGTAAGGACCGTGAAGACGTAAGCCTGGATGGCGCCGACCACAAGCTCGATCGCATAGATCAGGATGAGGATGGCAAGCCAGGCCAGCGAAGGCAGGGCGCCGACGGCGTGCGCCGCGGAAACCTGCTGAAGCAGCGGCTGCATGAACATGCTCGCCATGATGGCGAACGAGCCCATGACCACGTGTCCTGCGAACATATTGCAGAACAGACGGACGGCAAGCGTGATGAGGCGCAGGAAGGTCGAGAAAAGCTCGACGACCCACACAAGCACGTTCATCGGGAAGCTCACGCCCTGCGGGGCGAGGCTCTTGATGTAGCCGATCACGCCGTGAGCCTTGCATCCGTAGTAGATGAAGTACACGAAGGCGAAGATGGCGAGCGCGGCGGTGGAGCCGATTGCACCGGTGCCGGGCTTCATTCCCGGGATCAGGCCGATCATGTTATTGATCAGGATGAACAGGAAAAGCGAGCACAGGAACGGGAAGTGCTTCTTCCAGTTCTCACCCACGACGCCCTTGCCGATATCGTTCTCGACGTACTCGATGATGTACTCGAAACCGTTGACGAAGAAGCCCTTGGGAACCAGGGTCTGCTTCTTCTTGAACACGGCCAGGACGATCAGGAGCACGATCGTGGAGACGATCAGCCAAAACGAGTACTGCGTGATGCCGCAGCTCAGATCGCCCACGACAGGGGTGGAGCTGAACTCGCTGACCAGATGATTAATCTCATCAGGCAGCTTTTCAAAAATTTCCACGACTTACCTTTCGACCTCATGAGGATCTCGCAGCGCCTTGGCGACGCGAACCGTGCAGGCGGCCATAAAGGCCACGAAGCCGATCGCCTCGCCCAGGAGGAACATACGAAATGCCTCTCCGAACAACGCAAACACAACCAAGGTAAAGACAAGCAACGCGATTGCCGAGACCGCGAGACTCACCATGCCCCTGAGCATGTCCGCATTCTGTTTATCGTCAAGAACCGGCTTGAGCGTAAAAACAAAGGGAAGGAAGGCAATTGCGCCCGCGATGGCGCCTGCAACGATAGCGAGCAGATCGGCTATCTGAAACACTGGCTTCCTCGCTTTCCTTTTTAACGCCTCACAGCACAGTCCCAGCCAAACATTGGTGACTATTGTACGAGCCAATCGCTAAAGTACAACCGTAAAACAAACGGTTAATACGCACCTGTACGTTTTCTTAAGGCCTTCTTTATGCCGCAGGTACGGTAATACGTTTTTTCGAACCCCTCAGCGCAAAACGTCCGTTAACAGAAGTGCGCGTGGACGACTTTTGCTCGCCCACGCGCACCATTTCTTCGTATTTGTGACCGTAGCCGACAAGGCCCAACGACTAGAGCGTACCGTAGATGCGGTCGCCGGCGTCGCCCAGGCCGGGAACGATGTAGGCGGCCTCGTTGAGATGGTCATCGATGGCGCACGTATAAATATGTACGTCGGGGTCCTTTTCGGTCAGTGACTTGAGACCCTCGGGCGCGGCGACGATGCACAGCATGCGGATGTCCTTGACGCCACGCTCGCGCAGATAGCTGATAGCCATCTCGGCCGAGCCGCCCGTGGCGAGCATGGGGTCGACGACCAGGCAGATGCGCTGGTCGATATCCTTGGGCATCTTGCAGTAATACTCATGCGGCTCGTGGGTGACCTCGTCGCGCTCCATGCCGATGTGGCCCACGCGAGCAGAGGGCACCAGGTCGAGGATACCGTCGACCATGCCAAGGCCCGCACGCAGGATAGGCACGATGGCGAGTTTCTTGCCGGCGAGCTGTTTGAACGTGGCGGCAGTGATGGGGGTCTCGACCTCGACGTCTTCCATGGGCAGGTCGCGCATGGCCTCGTAGCCGTCAAAAAGCGCAAGCTCGCGCACGAGCTGGCGGAACTGATTGGTGCCGGTGCTCTTGTCGCGCAAGATCGACAGCTTGTGCTGGACGAGTGGGTGATCGACAAGGGTCACACGGGACGTATCGTAGGTGACGGTCATGGGTTGAAGCCCCTTTCGTTGCGGCCGGAAGATGGCCTTGCTGACAAGGCGCACGGCGACGTTGTTGCCGCGCGCCGTGCATAAGTTTAACGGTTTGTTGTATCGAGTGCCCCGTCGCAACCCTACTGAACGGTGCTGAGCGAACGCTTGACGGCATCACGCCAACCAGCGAGGTTGCTCTCACGGCGCTCGGCGGACATATGAGGATGGAAGATTTTGACGATCTGAGCGTTTTGCTCCAGCTCCTCCAAATCCTCCCAGTAGCCGACGGCAAGGCCCGCCAAGTACGCGGCGCCGATCGCCGTGGTCTCCACCGTCTCGCACTGCAGCACGGGGATATCCAGCAGATCGGCCTGGAATTGCATGATGAACTCGTTGCGCGAGGCACCGCCATCGACGGACAGGCGCTCAATCGAAAGTCCCACGTCCTGCTCCATGGCGCGCAGCACGTCATAACTCTGATAGGCCATGGACTCGCAGGCCGCACGCACAATGGTCGCGCGACTCGAGGCACCGGTCAGGCCGCACACGATACCGCGAGCATGCGGGTCCCACCAGGGAGCGCCCAGGCCTGCGAAGGCGGGGACGAAGTAGCAGCCCTCGTTGTCGTTGATCGAAGCGGCGAGTTGCGCGGACTCGCTCACGCTCGAGATGATGCCCATGTTGTTGCGCAGCCAGTTCATGGTGGAGCCTGCGGCAAAGATAGAACCCTCGAGCGCATAGCTGATCTTGCCGTCCGCGGCGATACCGATTGTGGAGACCAGACCGTTCTTGGATTCGACGATCTCGTCGCCGGTGTTCATGAGCATAAAGCAACCCGTGCCATAGGTGTTTTTGGTCTGGCCGGGATGGAAGCAGCAGTGGCCGAATAGCGACGCCTGCTGGTCGCCCGCCACGCCCATGATGGGTGGCATGTTGGTCATGATGTCGCTCGCGACGCGGCCGTAATCGCCCGAGCTCCAACGAACCTCGGGCATCATGGAACGCGGGACGTCGAAAAGCGCCAGCAGATCGTCGTCCCAATCGAGCGCATGGATATTAAAGAGCGCGGTGCGGCTGGCATTGGTGTAGTCGGTAGCAAAGACCTGACCGCCGGTGAGATTGTAGATGAGCCACGTGTCGATGGTGCCGAACATAAGGTCGCCCGCCGCGGCGCTCTCGCGCGCGCCGTCGACGTTATCGAGAATCCACTGCACCTTGGAGGCCGAGAAATACGGGTCGAGCGTAAGCCCCGTGCGGGAGCGCACCAGCTCTTCTGCGCCCTGCTCGACCAGCTCGTCGATCAGAGGTGCGGTGCGACGGCATTGCCACACGATGGCGTTATAGATAGGTTGGCCGCTTATGCGGTCCCACACCACCGTGGTCTCGCGCTGGTTGGAGATACCGATGGCGGCAATGCGGTCAGAATGGATGCCGCTCTTAAACTGGACCTCCATCATGACCGCGATCTGGCTGGCAAGCACCGCCATGGGGTCTTGCTCCACCCAGCCAGGGCGCGGGAAGCTGGTTTTGACGCTGCGACGTGCCTGCGCGACGATGCATCCGTACTCGTCGACGATGGTCGCAAGTACCGAGGTGGTGCCGCAGTCGAGCGCCATGATGTAGGAACCGCCAAAGTTAAACGAGGCATCTTCCATGCCCAGGCTGCCCAGATTCAACGACATCGCTTACACCTTTCTATTGCATCGGGCCAGACAGGACCCGCTCGATCTCTGATGCGGGAAGTGCGCCTTGGCGCAGGATCTGGAGCCCGCCGTGCTGGAACGACACGATGGTCGAAGCGTCGCGACACGGGGTCTCACCGGCGTCGACGGCAACATCGACTCCCTCCAGGATGCGCTCCTCCACCGTGGCAAAACTTGCCGGCGCGGGCGCGCCATGCGTGTTGGCGCTGGTGCAGGCAAGAGGGCTGCCGCAGGCGCGGATGAGCGCTTGCACCACGGGCGAGGCCGAAGCGCGAAGCGCCACCGTGTCGTCGGCGGCGCGCATAAAGGTCGGCACGCAGGGGGCCGCCTTGACCACGATAGTCAGGGCGCCCGGCCAGCATCGTCGGGCGAGCACGCGGGCCTCGTTAGGGATATCCACGCCATAGCGATCGAGCGCCTCGGCATCATCGACCAGCCAGGCAACCGTTTGGGTGAGCTCGCGCTGCTTGAGGGTAAAGATACGACGATAGCCGGTACCGACCGCGGGGACCGCGGCGCCGTTGACGGTGGCCTGCGGATCGCGCGGCCACGATGGGAATTCGCTTGTATCTTGAGGCACGGCGTCCGAAAAGGCGTTAACTGCCACAGCGACACCATAGACGGTCTCGGTCGGGATCAGGGCCAGACCGCCACAGCCGAGCACCTCGGCCGTACGCTCGACGGCAAGCCGATGCGGCTCCCGCGCTCCCTCGTATACCCGATAGACCGTCTGCATGTGTATGCCAGCCCCTTACGCTCTGGTGCAAGTTTGTTTACTGTGGGGCATTCTCGCACGAAACGTTCAATCTATTTGCCCAGAGCGCATGTTGGTTTGGTGAGCGGCTCTAGTAGTCGGTGAAAGTGAGGGGGTTATTGAAGGATTTTAGCGAGCAAGCGTAACGGTACGATCGGGGAACTCGATGCTTGCAACCAGTTTTCCGCCGAGGCTCTCTGCGTACCTGCTCAGCGTGTCGAGCCTCATCGAACCCAACTCCCCACGCTCGAGCTCGGATACACGTTTTTGAGAAACGCCCATCGACTGGGCGACCGACGCCTGTGTTAGATCTTTTAGCCTGCGAATCTGAGCAAGCTTATAGGCTTCGATACGATCGCGAGTCCTGTCCTGCTCGGCGGTAATGGAGTCGCGTGTTATCCCGCGAGATTCCATATACTCATGCAGTTCCATCTCGATCGAGCCTCCTTACGTGGCGACGGTATATTTGCTCGGCCCTTGGAATGTTGATCGCATACCAGCCGTTCCATTTTGCCCTTGACGATCCCGCTCGCGACTTATCACCAGCCAATAGCAATACCGCCTGGCGCTTGGGGTCAAAGGCGAAGAGGATGCGAATCACCTGCCCACTACACGACGTCACTCTCAGCTCCTTTAAATGATGAAGCTTCGAGCCCTTGACGCGGTCAACCAGCGGACGACCAAGGCTGGGACCTTCCTTCTCGAGCACCAAAAGGTCTGCATAAATCTGCTTCAGCGTAGCTTCATCCTGCTCATCAAGCCAAGGTTCAATGTAATCAAGCACGATACGGTACCGATGCAGCTGATTTGACATACCTTTCTCCTTCTATAGTAGAAGTTTTACGGTATATTGCAAGGACAAACTTGCGCAGATATCTATTTGTTCAGCTTAAATACGCTGTTTGGGCTCGGTGACGACGGCTCGAACGATGCGGGGGCGATCGGTGAGGTCGTGGACGATACGCACGTCCGAAAGGCCTGCTTGACGACAGAGCTCGACCGCGGCGTCGAGCGCGCCCTCGTAGAGCTCGCAGGCAAACAGGCCGCCGGCACGCAGCATGTAGGGCGCCGCGTTGAGCAGGCGGCGGAAGATATCGAGACCGTCGGCACCGCCCTCGAGCGCCAGATCGGGCTCAAAGTCCTTGACCTCATGCGGCAGCGAGCGCATGACGTCGGTCGGGATGTAAGGTGGGTTGGAGACGAGCACATCAAAGGTGCCCCACTCTTCGCGGGGAATGGAACTCACCAGGTTTGTGAGGCTGAAGGCGACCTCGTCGGACGTGAGGCCAAGCGCATCACGGTTTTTGGTGGCCAGATCGATGGCGCGCGGCTCGATATCGGTAGCAGTGCAGGTAACGTGGCCGCGGCGCTCCCAGGCAAGGGAGAGCGAAATGCAGCCCGTGCCGCAGCCGACCTCGAGAACGCGGGCAGTGCGGGGCTCGGCTGGGGCAGGCGCAGCGGCATCCTGAGCTGAAACCGTCTCCTGGTCGGCGCCCTCGATGGCGATGTCGTATTCGTCGAGCTCGGGCTCGGCGGCTTTTGCGGCTTCGGCTTCTGCTGCTTGCGCGGCGGCTTCCTCGGCCTCGCGATCGGCAAGCTCCTCGGCATAGGCGCGGCTACCGAGCACGTCGCTACCCAGCGCAGCCTCATCGGCGGCCGTCAGGTTGGCAGCACGGCGCTCGGCGGTCGCGCGTTCGTCGGCCAGCGCCGCCTCAGCTTTGCGGGCCTGCTCGACCTCATCGTTCCAAGGCAGCTCAACACGCTGACGGGCAGCGGCCTCGGGGCTCAGCACCTCGGTATCCAGATAGTTCAGGACTTCTTCGACGAGCATCTCGGTCTCGGGGCGCGGGATGAGCACGCCGGGGGCGCACGCGACGTCGATCATGCGAAACTGCGTGCTGCCCGTGATGTACTGCAGCGGCTCGCCTTTGGCGCGACGAACGACGGCCGCGTGCATGGTCTCGAGCTGGGCTGCGTTAAGCGTCTCGTCCATGCGCATATACAAGTCGATACGCGCCAGGCCCGTGGCCGCGCACAGCAGCCACTCGGCAGAAAGACGGGGATGCTCCTCGCCGCGCTCGGCCAGGTACTCCTTGGTCCACTCGAGACAACGCTTGATGGTCCAAATCTCGTTTGCCATGGGGCCCTCCCCTCTTAAGCGCCGGACGGCGCGCGAATGTCGGAGCAGATTGTACGCGAGGCCAGCGCTTGGCAAGGGG
>CATXML010000014.1 GCA_958372035.1 uncultured Collinsella sp.
CCGACCCGCCCCAGGTGTAGTAGTTATCACCCACCTTAACGTAGAACTCATACGTGCCCTGCGTGCCCGTGGGGTATCCTACCGAGCCCGCGATGACGCCATCGTGATAGGTGACAAGCGACGAATCGAGCTGATAATACAGCGCGTCAGAGCTCGTGTATTGCTGGCTCGAGTCAAACGTCACGGTGTCGCTCACGTTCATGGAAAGCGAATAGGTGGCTTCCTTGAGCTCCATCCGGTTGATGCTGTCCCTGTTGTCGACGAGGTTACGCTTGTTGTCAACGAGGCTGTGCGTGTAGTTTGATGCCACGCTGTAGGTCGAGGGCGTATTCTGGTGCCCATCCTCGGCAGCCTTGCCGTCGGCTGCTTTCTTGCCTCGCAGCAGGTAGTTGATGTGCTCGTTGAGGCTCGTGTCCACCGTGGTGGCGGTGTAGCCGTTGACGCCCGCGGACCCCGCCGGCGTGCGCACCACCAAGTAGAAGTTTTCGCTCTTGGGCTCTTCCTTATCAACGGAGAGGGTATAGAACGTGCCCGTCGCGTCGGAAGAAGTGCGCGCGCGGTAGTACGCGCCATCGACCTTGGCGCCAGCCATCTTCGCGAGTTCGGCCTGGCTCTTGTCCTTGACCTCGTCATCGGCGAGCTTGACCCAAGCGCCGTCCTTGTCCTCCTTGGCCTCATCGGCCTTCACGCCCACGATTTCGCTCAGCCACGGTTCGGTGTAGTAAGCCTTGTTGCCAGCGTCCACAAACTCGGTGAGCTTGACTGACGTCGCGCCACCCGTGCCCACCGTGTAGTGATATTCGCGGCTGTTGTTGGCCGTGTCCACGAGTGTGAGCTGTGTACCCTCGGGCAGCGTGGCACCGAAGGTAATGCTCTTGTTGAGCGGACCCATAGAGCCGCCGGCTTCGAGCAGCGTGTTCCAGCCGTAATCGACCGGCTTGCCCCGAGCGCTGCCATAGGTCCAGGTAAGGTAGCCGGTCATGGTGTCGCCGCTGCTCACAAGTACGTGCTTGTCGTATTTTGTCGCATAGTCGGCAGCCTTGAAGTTCGCACCTTCGGAGTAGGTGGCGGTAAAGTCGATCTCGAGCATGCGCTTGACGATGATGGGTACCTGTACACGGTAGCTCTGGCCGGCCTCGCTAAAGGTGACCGTAAGCAGCGTGAAGCGCCCCTGCTCATTGTCCCAGTCGGTGCTCGCGCGGAATGCCATAGAGCTCGTGCCATTGTTGAGCACCTTGAGCGTGGGCGCTTGCGAGGCGGCTACGTCCTTGACGAAGGTGCCGTTATCGGCGAGCGAGAAGACCTCGGCGGTGGCGGTCACATGCGCGGTGCTGCCGTTGAGGCGGCGGGCATCGGAGAAGCCGCCATTGGTCACGATGTTCAGGTAGCTCTCCACCGTCGTGGTATCGTTGCCCGGAATCACGAGCACGGGGAAGTCAGTTTTGGCCTTCTTGCCCGAAGTAATGTTGTTAGCGTTATAGGTGCTACGCGAGCTGTCCGCGCTATAGGTGCTCGTGTTTTGGTATGCGCCGGCATCATTGATGCCGGCGATGTTGGTGTAGGTGTAGCGGCCGGGAACGCGGGCACCCGCTTGGCTTTGGATGGTCGTCGCGGTGTCAATGGCGGCGCCGTCGCCAAACAGGTAGCGGTCGGTGGTGTCGCCGTCGGAGGCACGCACCGCCAGCGTGCTCACGGGCCTCGTGGTCACGTACGGACTCGTTGCCGTGGTAGCAGTATCGCCTGCGCCGTAAAGCGTTTTGTTCTCGTTGGGCGCGGCAGCTGTGCCGTTGTAGTCGCCGAAGGCAATATAAGTTTTCTCGTTAACAGCAGCCGTATTCGTATTGGTCGTGTAAACCATCGGCGGCAGGTCGCTCGTGGTCTTGCCACTACCGGGCTTTACTTCCACGCCCGCTGCGGAAAGGCTGTACTTACCATCCCCCGTGTCAACCTCGCCCAAGAGTACGCCCTGGGTTTTGCCCGCATTGTAGCTATTGCTGTCCATGAGCACGTTTAACAGATGGAACTGGCCGCGCCCGTCGCCCATAATGCCGCCGTTGGACCTTTCGCTAAACGTGGTGTTGGATACCTTTGTGTTGGTAACGTCGATGACGACGGATCCGCTGTTACTCGCGTTATTCGCGCCCAGCAGACCGCCGCTCCAGTTACCCTTAATCGTAGCGTTCTCGATCGCGATGTTGTTGCAGGCTATATTCACATTGCTGAAGAAGTAGCCGATAAGCCCGCCCGAGCATTTGCCGGTGCCGGCGATGCTGACATTCTTGACACTGCAGTCGTCGAACCAGTACTTGTTGGGGCTACCGCTACTCGTAACCTCACCAATCAGGCCGCCCGCATTGTAGATGCTATTGTTCGTTCCGGCCTTATCGCCGATGACGGCGTTCTCGGTGCCGTTTCCGCCATCAATGCGCACGTTGCTCATAGAAATAACGCCGCCACGGGCGCGTCCGACCACGCCGCCGGCGCCCATATGGTCATCGGAGTTCGACCCGGTGGCTAGCACGTTTACCCCAGAGATGACTGCCGTGCACGACGACTGGGCCGCTGTGGTGGTGCCTATGTTGGTGTTGACCGAGATTTCGCTTCTTTCGACATAGCCGATCACTCCGCCCACTTAGGGCACTGTCCCTGTGGCAGTTATGGTCGAGTTTTTGCCAACGGTCCTTTCGCTCACCCCTGTGCCTGCGGTTGTCCACACACCGCACGCCGAGGCGACCGTACCCACATAGCCACCGACATTTTTCTCGCCCGTGACGTTAAGGCCAGTGTATGAGCAGTCATAGAGATACGCGGGGCCCCACCCGTCCCCGAACTCGACCATATAGGTTCTGTCTTCGCTCGTAGTTCGTCTGGCGCGGCCCGAGCTGCCAAGAAGCCCTCCTACGCTCTTTGCGCCCGACACGGTGCAGTTCTTCATCTGCACGTTGCGGTAGATGCCGCACGTGCCGTCGTCGTAGTTGGCCGTTGCACCCGCCAAAAGGCCGGCACCGGTAAGGTCGTTCGGCGCCTCTCCTGGTTTGGCTTCGCCGTTGGTGTCGATATAGGTGAGCGCTACGTTGCAGTTGCTAAAGGTGAGGTCTTTGACCTGCGCGCCGTCGTTCGCGGTGACGCTCTGCCCCACATTGGTGGAGGTGAACATCACGGTGCTGAATAGACCACCCACGCCCGAGACCTTATAGTCGTCGTCGGCGTATTCGACGACGCCGTAGGCGGTGCCTTCGGTACCCACCGTGATGGTGGCGCCGTTACCGTCGATCGTGGCTACGTGCGGCGTAATACGGTCGCGGTCGGTGCCCGGCTGGTTCGAATTGCAGGCATTGGAATAGTAGCGGCCGTTTAGGCCCACGTACCCCGTGCCGTAGTCGGTCATATCGTAGGTGCCGCCCTGCTTGAACTCCAAGCTCATGCCGATCGATTTCGACGCGCACACATAGCCCGTTTGGTAGTCGGCAGCGTAGGACGCCACCAGGTAGGGCGAATTTACATCGTCATCATGGTCGAGCGGGCCGTGCCACCCCTGCTTGCCGGGGGCCTTCTGGTCGTCGTTTTTGGCGATTTCGAAATCGCCGGCAGCACTCTCAGGCTTGCCCACATTTGCGTAGTTAGCATTCCGTACCTTGCCATATTCCTTGTTGCCAAACAGGTAGCCGCATATCGCCGGGTCTTGCGAATCGCTGCCCCAGTAAGCCTTGGAACCGCGGAACACGCCATTATTGGAGTAGTTGGTATGTGCCGCGCCAGCACCCGCACCCGAGCTGATGATGGCCGAGAGCACCAAAAGGCCCTGGGCGTTTTTCACCATGGTCACAGGAGCCTCGGCGTTAGTGCCGAGGTACTTGTTGTCGGTGCCCGTGGTGGTGACACAGGGGGTTCCTTTTTTTGTGAGCTCGTTAATCTGGTAGTTAGCGTTACCGTTTTCAACCTTACAGCCCTCGCTAAAGGCATAGCCATCAATCACGCGACCGACGTAGGGATTGTTGTAGAGATCAAAGTTGCCCTTTCCCAGACCACGAGATTTGTCACCAGTTCCAGCACGCCAGGAAGATTTTCCGCTTTTGTCCATATTGCGGAAAATCACGCCGCCACCCGCAATGGCACCGACGTAGCCACCAATGGGAACAAGATGCGGCTTGTCGCCACCGCCCGTGACGGTAAATCCCGTTGTAGGGTTTTCGGCCGTCGTCCCATTAACGACCACGCCATCGATAATGTTATCGCCACCAAGGATGCAGCCGACAACGCCACCGAAAAACGCCGTCGGAACGCCGTCGGCATCCTTGGCAGAATAAGTAATAGTCGCCGACGCGTTCACATAGCGAATATTCAGATCGCGCACCACGCTGCCGTAACTATAGGGAATAAGGCCGCGAAGCGAACCCTCGTTATTCTCTATCTTGATGGTTGCGTTTTTATTATCACTGCCAAAGTTGCCAACGATGACGCCCCTAAACGGGTTGGCCCTATTTCCAAAACCGCCAAACGATGCGCCGTCGAGAGTAATCGTATTGCCCTCAGTAGGCTCGATGCTGTAATACGCGCTCTGCATATAGCGGTGCATGGTTTCGTCGCTCAGCGTCTGCGGGGAATTGGTCGACACGTCTCCAGTCTTCTTCTCCCATTTATTATCGGTACCGTTCGCCTGCTTGTAGACGTACGTAACCTCATTGTCGGTCGAGTGATCGCTGCTGCGGCGAGTGCAGAGCCTACCCTGGTCGGCGACAATGGTGACCTCCCAGCCGTCAAGCGCCGTCATGTTATTAATGTAGTTGGCAATGGCATTCATCTCCGCCGCGTTTGTGACGGAATAAGGATCGCCGTAGGTACCACATCCCATTACCAGCTTTGGAATGCGCTGGTTGACTTTAATTTCGTGATACTGGACGCCATCCTCGGCGGCTTTTCCCTTGTAAACATAAGGAAGGTAGTCACCAAACCAAGGCCTGACGTCACCGTCCTTCTTACCATCAACCGTCACATAGCCGCTCACGGCACCATACGTCGCTTCGTCGTAATACCAAAGCTGCTTGCCCGGGTACTCCGTACTCCCATCAATCTCGGATCCGTAGGTCACCTTGCCCGCATCGGCATCAGCCCTAGTAAAGGTGTAGTCCGCAGAGCCCGTGCTCGTGCTTCCGTAGCCAAAACTCTCCAGCAGGCTCGCATGGGTGAAGATCGTATTGTTCTCTTGGCTGGGCAAGCTGATTTGCTCAAACTTCGCCGTCACCTGATCGGCCTCACTGCCTACACCAAGCTTTCCGAACAGCGACGTAGCCGCCTTGGTGCCACTCGTGTACCCAGTAGTCTTGATATTCTTCGCGTTCAGGCTCACGTACTTCTGCATCTCGTTGATGAGCAGAGGCATATAGGCGTTAGCGTCCGTGGCGCTGTTGGCGCCGTCGACAATCAGATTGTTGAGTGTAAGATCATCAATTGAGATCTTTCTAATCTTGGTGCCATTGCCGTCGCTGGACCCATACACGTAGCGGCACACGAGCGCGCCCGATGAGCTTCCGCCCGCGCCAATAGCGTCAGTAGAGCTCTTTCCGTCATTGATAACGGGCCCAACGGTACCACCCAAAGTGACGTTGCTTACTGTGAGATCGCCGTCTGCCACCGTTTGAAAAAGACCGCAGTGCATGTTCTCGTGCTGGGTGGCATCGGAGTTTAGCTTGTTGCCATTCTGCTCGGCCTTGATCTTGGAGTAGTAGAAGGTGATGGCCGCATTATTAACCGTCACCTCTCCGATCGGTTGAGTGGGATAGTAGCTGTAGCCGGCCAAATCGATTGTGCCCGTTATGGTTATGGAATCATCGAGCCCTGTCGTACCATCGGGAACGATTGTCGAACGAATACCGGCGGGAGCATAGCAGAAAGCAGACCATAAGAGCAGCTTGTCCGCTGTATCGATTTGACTGCCACTAAAGCCGCCTTCACAATTCTTAGAGGCTATGTCGAGGTTGTAGAAGTAGCGGGTATTGCCGTTCGTATTCTGGCTTCGACCGAAAGACGAGCGATTATGGTAGCTGTTGTCTTTTGTGGAATCGCCGTCCATGTCCAGCTTGTTTTTCTGTGTGTGTAGCGAAACGACCGTGTTCCAGTCGGCGTCCATGAGCTTGCTGCCGTTGTTTGGTTTTACACCGCTGCCAACCCATTCATCGAAGGACGTTACGCCCGACGCAACGATGGCCCCCTCGCCGGTGGGCACCCTATAGGCGGTATCCCAATAAGCTCTGTCCTCCAAGTACAGGCCTAGGTAGCTCTCGACGCCATATGTCGTCTTATCATCCACCTTGCAGCCGCGGCAAACTAGAACGCCGAGCGTCTGAGCGGCGCCTGCATTAATCTTTGTGCCCGAGAGATCGATGGCGTAGTTGTTGATAATCCAGTGACCGCTGGCTGCGTATACAAGGCCGCCAAGCTCCTTGGAATCATCCACAGTCGCGATTATAGAAGCGTTGGTCGTTTTCAAAGCATAGGAGTTTTCACTCTTGTTAATGTTGTCATCTCCGATAGTTACGACCGCGTTGCCCCAGCTATAACCCAAGAGACCGCCCACGCCATTGAGCTTATCGCCGTTCTTTCCGACTCCCATCTTGAACGAGTTGAACGAAAGGCCCGTAATGTTAACGTCCTTTTTGGCCGAGTTGGCTATTGCCCCATCAGCCCCATAGGTGCTCTGTGCGATGCAGCCGATAAGACCGCCGACCTGGGCAATCTTGCCGCTGGTGCAATTGCCGGTTTCGATTGATCCGGCGACTTCGAGGCCCGCAACATTGAATGACGAGCCATAATCGCCCACATAACCAATGGCGCCGCCAATGCGACTATTGCCGTTAAGCGTTTTAGTTGCAGCGATGGTCGCTTGAGCCCTGCTGTTATCCTTAAACGCAACCGTAGAAGCCGCCAACACGCTTCCCGCAATACCACCAATGTTCACGTCATTTGCAAACGTATCATCGCACGCGATATTCGTTTTGCACGTTACGCCAGACAATGACAGGTTGCCGACGATGGCACCCGCAAGCGACCCGGCATCGATAGCCGAACCGTTATCGAACTTCATGGAGCCAGCGATTGTGACGTTGGAAATGGTTGCACCGTTGACGGCCGCGAACAAGCCCAAGCGGCCGTGGCGGTAGATTTTGCCGTTGCCATTGGTCGTGTCATTGCCGTCGAGCACGGCCCCGCCGCGCATGCCGTACGACTCGCCGACGGCAAGGTTGATTGTGCTGTTGCCATTTGTGCCGTTGCCATTCAACGTTCCCAAGAAAACTTGCGAGCCGTCTGCACGATCCTGCGTGAAACCCGTCAGGCCCGTGCCCTTGAGATTAATAGTGCCGTTCACCGTAATGGTCGCGGACTGCAAGATGTTCGGGTTGTTTTCAGAAACGCCCTCGACCATGGAGTAGCAGCCGTTGGTTTGCCAGGTGATTGCAAGTTTGGCGAAATCCTCAACAGAGGTTAGGGTGTAGGCACCGTTAGCTGCCGTCAGCGAATCCGGCAAGGTCAACTTATGAGTGTCCACATCAAGCTTAATGAAGTCGCCGCCCAGACGAATAACTTCGCCGTAGGTCGCGATGTCGTCCGTCTTCGAGGCAGTATTGCTACGTTTGAAGGTCCAGCCCGCTGCACCCTTGTCAGCGTCAGAGCCATCGCCGACAGCAAAAATCAGCGCGTTGTGGTTCTCGTATACGAGCTGGCCCGTCGTGCTGTTTTCGGCAAAACTTGCGCCCGACAGATCCGTGATGCCGCTGAATTTGATTACAGCATTCCACGCGGAGCCCGCAATTCCCGCGGCACGGTTGCTTTGCGCCTTACCGATAGGATTGTCGCTTGTAAGTTTGAAATCTCGCACGTCAAGGACATTGCGCGTGTCGACAACGCCCACGGCGCCACCGAACTTTCCGGCGTCCGTTCGCGCCGAAGCACCTCCCTTGCACGCAACCGTCACGCCGTCGAGCACAACGGCGACAGGCTGCGGATTGGGAGCTGAGCTATCGCCAACATAGCCAACAACACCGCCCGCGTCGGACAGCTTGCCCGCAAGTTCAAACTCAATTGAGCACGTTTTCTTATCCGCATCCTTTTGGACCACAAAGGCGCGCAGCGGCTCATCGACGCCTTTTGCCGTCGCGAACACCTTGCCGACAAGGCCGCCGTAGCTGCCGTTGACGCTAACTTCTTCCGGTAAGGCGAGCTTGCTCTTATACGTTCCGCCTTGCACCACGATGTCGCCATTAGAAATATCGGCCACGCCAAAGAGGGCGCCGGCACGCTGTGTTGCGCCAAGCGTCACAAGCTCGCCCAGATCGAACATGTTGGGCTTAACGATAAATCCTTGCGCAAAGCTCACGTCGCCGATGACGCCACCGGAGCAAGCGCTGTCTTTATCGCCGACGTTGCACGCCGGCTTAACCGTTACGCCATCAGCGATGTTGAGCGTGAGGTTGGTGGCCTTACCGATAAGACCGCCCGCCGCGTTTTTACCTGCGACGCTCAGCGCCGAGACATCGATGCCAGTTGGTAGGGCGACGGTGGCACCCTCCCGCGCCTCGCCGATAAGGCCGCCGGCATTGGCACCAGCGCCCGTAGCATCGATGGTGGGGGTGCCGTTGAAGCTCTTCGGCAGGCCATTCAGCCCCGCGATCGTAAGAGATGCGCCTGCAGTAAGGGTGTTCGCGAGTAGGCCCAGATTGCCCGTGGACGATTGCATGCCAATCGCCAGGGGGCTATTCGCGCTTGTCGAATACGTGGCGTCAAGCGTGAGCTCGCCCGTAACCTCACCCACGAGCGGCGAAGTGAGCTTGACGACGCTCGTATCGCCGCTCTCGGGCTTGTCTACGGTAATGGCAGCGCTGAGCGTCTTGCCCGCGCCCGTGACCTTTGCGGCCACGATGGGCTGAACATCGGTGCCCTTCCAGGTGAGCTTTACGGTGCCGTTGTTATCGTTGAGCTCGATGTTGTTGAAGAGCGTCTTGTTGGCGGTAAGGGACCTGCCGCCCAGGTCGAGCGTACCCTTGAAGGGGTAGGCATCGCTGCCGAACCCCTGGAACGCGAGATTGCCCAGGTCGCCCACGGCCTGCGCGCTGCACACGTCGAAGTCGACGCCGCTCAAGCCGGTCTTGGAGATGCTCGCGTTCTGGTAGATGGCGGGGTCGGTGTTGGAGATGGCGATAAGGTCGGCGTTGGATCCGAAGGTGATGGCCGTGACGGCGCCCAAGTCGTCAGTGATGACATTGCCGTCACCCAACGCGTGCCTGAGATCCTCGACAGTAGCGATGGTGGGGGCGGTGTTTGCCTGATCAGCAGCATCCGCGTCCGCGTCATCCGCTTGTTCTCCGTCAGCAGCACCCTCATCGGCAGCCGCATCGTCTTGGGACGCGTCGCCCTCCGTTGGGGTATCGCCGTTAGTGGTTCCATCGGTCGTGGAGTCCTGCGATTCGCCAGCGTTGGTAGAACCGTCGCCGCCCTCGGTGGCGCCAGCGTCGGCGCCCGGAGTCGTTGCGACATCATCAGATGTAGCCTGGTCAGCATCTTGCAGCGCGGTGGCCACAGCATCCTGTACGGAGCGCGCCGTGTTGCCCGCGGCGCGCGCGGCGGAGACGGATGCCTCCATAACGGCGTCGAGCTCTTGCGCGAACACCTCCGTGGAGGGCGCGAGCGCCTGGAAAATCATGATCGCAGTCAGGCATGCGGTTGTTATGCGCTTTGCCGTTCTCATCTGGTCCTACCTCGTTCTATCTCATGCCCCGTGCGGGGTCTCAAAATCACCGATTGCGGTTGGCCTACGCAGCCCTGCACGTAACACCGATGTCATCCCAGCTGCCGGGCGCGGTATCCGTCGCACGGTAAAAGGTAATAATCTCCGACCCGGGATCCATGGTGAACGTAACCGACCTTCCATCAAGGGTCGCGTCGGAATGATTCGTCGTCAAAAATGGGTCAAGCTCAACCTTGTCGCCCCATGTAAGCTTGATTTTTGTTGGCGCGCCCGTAACGGTCACGCGATAGTTGTAAGCGTCGAAAGCGTTGATATCCGAGTTCTTATCGACCCACTCGCCCGAAACGCCCGAAGCCGTCACCTCTGCACGTTCGGCGGGCGCAATCTTGGCGGCGAGCCATTTAAGGTTGGTGCCAGGGCTATTGGAGCCGACCTGGACCTTAACGGTGAAAGATGCTTTGTTGAGGTCCGCCTTGGAAAACGTAACCTTATAGGTATACATGGTTGCCTTGTTGGCAGGGAAGGAAAGGCCGACCGTGCCGCCCGCCGTCAGCGCGGGCGAACCGCTTATGCTCCAATCTGTCGTTCCCGTCGCCTTCACGCTCAGCGTCGCGTTAACGTCCTTGTCGTTGACCTTGTTCTTGTCGCCCAGCAGATGGTTGTAAATGCGAAAGGTAAAAGAGCACTTTTCCCCACTCGTGTCGGCGATGACGCTTCGGACGGCAATACCCTCGTCATTCAGCGTCTCATTCGTGTAGCCCGTAAGCATGTCCGAGGCAAACAGCGCCTGTGACGTGCCCGAGACAGCGACCGACTTAAGGAAGTCGCCCGCCAAAAAGGCCGTGTAAGTAAGGTGGGTACCCGCCACAATCGCGACGGCGCATAGCAGCACCGCAACCGCCCATAGGCGCTTGCGCACTTTGGAATTAGGGGCAGCAGGCTCCGCCAAGGCAGACTTCGCCGCATGATCATCAACCTGTGCAAAGTGCTTTCCGGCAGGCCTTGCGATTTCATTTTGTGCGTTCTTGTCTTTCCTCATCTGGCGCCCCTCCCTTCCTGCTATTAGTTGCCGCTCGTGCCGCGAGCGATTAGGTAGACCATGTCGGTCTCTTTGACGTTTGAGACCTTGGCACCACCCACGGTTACGCCATCCGCGTTCCACGTGCACTCAACAATAAAGTTGGTGGCATCGTTGGCTTTCGTGCCATTCCAACCGTCTAGATCGTCTTTTTGGAACACGTGGTACCGATACAGCGGACGGGCGTTTTTCTGGACGTCCTTATAAGTACCGTACGTTGGATCATTGCTGGCGAGCTCTTTAGCCAGGCCGTTTGTCTCATCCCTATTGATAAAGTCGAACGAAATTAGTTTGCCCTTACTCCACGAATACGGATTGTTAAGCCCGTCGAGGCCGACCACGGTGCCGTTTTTATCGTTCGGATTATTGACCGTCACGTGATATACGTTGATCGTCAGCCCCGTGATATTCGTTGTGTTGGCAACCTGCAGCTCAAACGCTTGACCGCCGGCAGCGGGATCGCCATTGTCGCTCTGCACACAAAACGCGCGACGAATGGTCACGGTGCCGTCTATGTTTTTAACATCGCCGCGCGACTCGTCATACGAAATCTCGACGGGCTCAATGCTTGTCTGGTTGGGACCCATGATCTTAAGCTGCGCGGGCGTTTGGATCTTGCCCACCGTAGACAGACTTTTGCTGCCCACAAACCACGAGAGCGACAAGCCGATGATAAGAGCGATTGCCGCCAGCAATATCAGGACCGCAAGGGCCTGTGCGCGGTGGTTTTCTATCCAATTGCGGGCATCGCCGAGGCGCGTTTGCATGGTGCTCATGAGCTCACGCCCTCCTGAGCGCTAATTCTAAGTTGGATGTATTTGACCTTATTGCCGATCTGCTCGTCGGCATTGTTGTACAGCGCCGAGCAGATGGCGGTGTCGTTGAAGGACATGCTAGACGAAACCGCAGGAGCGTTGGCAGCACTTGTGCCGTTTGCCGCGCCATAGAAGTAGTTCGCTTTATGCGCGTTCATGTCCGCCTGCAGAGCGCCGTAGTCAGACTTGGCGTCGCCCGCCGCCGCAAACAGATTCTTGTAGTAATTCGTGTTGCCGGTAAGGACGAAGTTCTGAAAGTACTCCGGCCATACCCAGTACAGATTGATGGTGACGGGTTTGTTCGTTGGCCTGGTCACATCGCCGTTTTCGCAAAATGCCCTCTTGTGAATCCCGATCTTGCTATCAATCACGCGGCCCGAGTAATACCCGTTCTGGTCGCAGCTCGTAAAGAACAGTACATGGCCTTTGATCAAGCCAAGGAGCGCCTCCGCCTCGGGCGCCAGCGTTCCTCCGTCCCCAACAACGCCAACAATGTTCGTGACCTTAAGCAAGCGCGACAGATTGATCGTGACCCCGTCCAGGTCACTCACCAGCGGCTTCACCGTAAATGTAATCTTGCCGCGAGCACCCGGGTACAGAGAGCCTGCGGTCTCGTTGTTCAGGTTGGAGCCGAGTGTTACCGTCATGGCGTCGGTCGTATCCAGGCGATCGATGGCATCCTTTTCCTCGGGCGTGCGCTCGGAGCGCTCGTAATAGCCCACGTGTGCGCCGGACTCACCCTCGCCCGCGGCGGTCAGCGTGTACCGCCCCGCCTTCGCCCCGATCGTGCTCCCCGTGGCGCTCACTCGATTGTTCGCGGCAAACCAGGCCAGGCATGCAAAGATGGCAACGATGGCGGCCAGCACAAACAGACCGCTCACCAGGAAATCCTTCCAGAAATCCTTGAGGGTCCGCACGTGCTCGTCGGCAGCTTGGCGGTACTCGGCCGCCGTCTTGTGCTGCTGGAGCTCGCTATGTCGGTCCATGCCACTCATCGCTTACGTTTGCCCTGCTTGCGGGCGTGCCATCCTTTTCCGCTCGGTCGCGTTTATCCGTTGTTCGCAGGTAGAGAATTCAGGCAGAATACAACACCATACGATAAGGTAAAAGAATAGCATTGACCTGCGGTTCGCTCCACAACGCAAGCCTTAATGATGTCTTAAAAGTCAAACCCTTGGTGCAAGGGGGCAGGTTACTTCGCACCAACATGGTGCAAACAAACCTGGCCCCCTTGCACCAATCCGTGGCACCGGGCAGCGGACACACGGCGTGCCGCCCCTTAACACCCCAACGCGCGAACGGGTATCACGTAGATACCGTCCTCGACCTCGCGGGCGTACTCACCCACCCCCACAATCACGGCCATAAACTCCGGTTCGCGTGTGCGTGAACGAGGATTTCCACAGACCTTCTTGCGAACGCGCTTGAGGCTCTCGACGCCGGCGTTCGCTTTATCTTCACTCACCTTAATCTCAAAGGCGGCCCACCGTCCGTCGGCTAGCTGCACGATAGCATCGCACTCAAGACCCGAATCGTCGCGATAATAGCGCACGGGCGTGCTATCCAGCAGGTCGAGCGAACGTGCGTAGACCGAAAGGTCGCGTATGACCAAATTCTCAAACAACAGACCGAATGTCCGCCAGTCGGCAAGCAGCGCCTGCGAGGACATACCTAGCAAGGCGCAAGCAAGGCTCGGATCTGCCAGATAGCGCTTGGGCTTGACGGTAAAGCGCCGTTTGTCGCGCGCGGCGGGAACCCAACCGGGAACCTCCTCGAGAATAAACATGCCTTTGAGGGCATCCAGGTACCTGCGCACCTTGGTCTCATCGGCAAACGCTGCGGGTTTCTCCTCGGCACCGAACATATCCATAAGAATCGTTTTATACGTGGTTGCCTGTCCCAGATTGCGCGCGATCGATGCGGAGACTCGACGAGCAATATCGGGGTCGAGACCGACCGCCGGGAAGCTGCTCGAAAACGTGGTGTTGAGATATTCGCGGGCGATGAGCTGGGCGTCAGCCGAAACCATATCGATCGCCTCGGGCCAGCCGCCGCGGCAAGCGGCTTCGACAAGCCCCGGCGTATCGCCATTGCACCGGCAGGGCTCAAAACGATGCTCAAACAAGCCCGCCAGGCTCACCTTGCCGTTGGACTCACCTGTCTCGGCAAGCGTCATGGGGTGCATGCGGACGCGGCCGATGCGGCCGGCTCCACTATGCGCGGGCGCCTCCGCCTTTGAGCCAAACGCAGGCGTGGCGGAACCCGTGAGGATATAGGCGCCGCGCGTACCCCGGGTGCGGTCGACCTCGTGTCTAACGTAGTCCCAAATCTGGGGAACGCGCTGCCACTCATCGATAATATGCGGACGGTCTCCCAGCAACATCATCGCCGGGTCGGCACGCGCGAGGTCGAGATTCTCGTCGACATACGAGGCGGACGCCCCGTGCTCGAGCGCGGCCCACGTCTTGCCGCACCACTTGGTGCCCGCAATCTCGACCGCGCCAAAGACACGAAGGTAGCGCTCGATTTGCACATCCACGATACGTGGGATGTATCCGTCCCGATGTAGCCTCTCGCCTGCCATGAGCCACCCCCGCAGATTTCCAGTTCCTGCTTTCTGATTCTTCTATTCCACTGTAGCAAATTCGGATTTTCGGATGGTTGCGATTCGGATTTTCGTGTTCATATAATTCGGATTTTCTGGTGCATGAGATTCGGATTTTCTGAACCCGCTGGTCAGGGGCACCTCTTATCGACAAAAAGGCGGGGAGCACCGATACGGCACTCCCCGCCCACTCAATACGCGATAGCTTTCTCGACTACAGCTCGTTGGCCGCGTGATACGCCGTGCGAATGGCGCTCGCGATGTCGGCGGTACGCTCGCCCGAGCAGTCGCCCACGCAGGTCACGGGCACCGTCACGCCGTCCAGGTCAAACGCGTTGGCCTTGGAACCCACGGCCATCACCACGTAATCGCAGGCGATCTTCACCGGCTCCTCGGCGCCGTCCTCGGTGGTGCGAATGGCCTCCACGCCCTCATCAGTAATGGCGGTCAGGCGGGTCTTCACGTGCTGCTCCACATTGTGCTCGGCAAAGTCGCTCATAATCAGCGGCAGAATGGTCTCGGACTCGCCCGCGGCAATCTTGTCGAGCATCTCCACGATCGCCACCTCGCAGCCGTGCTGCAGCAGGTACTCGGCAGTCTCGGTGCCCACCAGGCCACCGCCAATGACGGCGACGCG
>CATXML010000015.1 GCA_958372035.1 uncultured Collinsella sp.
GCGATGGCTTCTTTTTTCTGGCTTTGTGACGTGGGCATGCGCTCTCCAATCGTTTGCGTGCCCACCATTATATAAAAGAGCCGCCCGCGAGTGGTTGCTTTGCGGGCCGCTGGGTATAAGCACGGTCGTACTGAGTTTTACGCGGCCGAGCCGCGTCGTATTATGGAGGTCACCATGGCTGACATTAAGCAGATTACCCCCGAGAACTTCGGCGCTGTCGTCAACGATAGCCTGCCCGTACTGGTTGATTTTTGGGCCCCGTGGTGCGGCCCCTGCCGCTCGCTCTCGCCCATCGTAGACGAGGTTGCCGACGAGCTGGCCGGCAAGTTGGCTGTGGCCAAGTGCAACGTCGACGACAACCAGGACCTGGCCATGAAGTTTGGCGTCATGAGCATCCCCACGCTGATCGTCTTTAAGAACGGCGAGGAGGTCGACCGCTCGGTCGGCGCCTTGCCCAAGGCAAGACTTCAGGCACTGCTGGAGAAACATCTGTAATACGCTTGTTACTTGTCTGCCGTCCATGAGCGGTTTCGCACCGCTCACCGGAGTGCCAAACGCAAGGCATGCGACCACGGATAGTATGGTAGACACAAACAGCCCCCAGTGAACGGGCGCGGGTCAGACGGACTCGCGCCCGTTTTCTTATGCGGCGGCGCCCAAGGCGGGCGTAGTAGAATCTGAACCACCATATCGCCCCGTACAAAAGGAGATTCCCATGCATGACGTCGGAATGAACATGAGCCAGCTTGCCATGAGCGTCAAGCAGGTCGACGACACCATTGAGCTCGCTCACGAGTGGAGCCATCAGCTGCTGCATGCGACCGAGAACTTTGATATGGAGCGCATTGGCGCCAAGCTCGAGGCCGCCATGTCTGCGCTGCACGAGGCACACGATGCGCTCGAGGGCTACGAGGAGGCCATCGAGGCAGATCACAACTCCGTCGGCTCTGTGAAACTGGTGTAACGTGGCCGAGCACGAGCACGCGCACGATCACGGTGCGGACGACGATGCGAGCTGCCGCTACAGCGGCTCCAGCTCCGAGCTGGTCCGCTTTTCGGTCACCGCGCCCGACGACCTGCTGCGCCGCTTTGACGAGCAGATCGCGCGCCGTGGTGACGTGGCCAACCGATCCGAGGCCGTACGCGATCTGATTCGCGCCTCGATCGCCAAGGAACAGATGCGCACGCCCGACGAGCAGGTCATCGGTTCGCTCACCATGATCTATGACCACCATACCGGCGATCTGACGCGCCGTCTGGACGAGGTGCAGCACGACTACACCGACGAGATCGTCTCGACCATGCACGTGCATCTGGACCACCACAACTGCTTGGAGATTCTGGCGCTCAAGGGTCGCGGCGAGCGTGTCTACGAGCTGGCCGACCGGTTGCTGGGACTGCGCGGCGTTAAGCACGGCGAGCTCACCTGCGCCGCCACCAAGCAGAGCCTGGGGCTGTAACGGGATTTCCCGCAGCGCACCTGCCAAAAAGGGACAGGTTTCAACGAAGGAGGGTCGCATGCGACATGTGCATATCCATGTAACGGGCATTGTGCAGGGCGTCGGCATGCGGCCATTTGTGTATCGCGAGGCTATGGCGCATGGCATTTGCGGCTGGGTGCTCAACGCGGGCGATGGCGTACACATCGAGGCGCATGCTTCGGTCGAGGCACTCGACGGCTTTGTCGCCGCGCTGTCGGAGCACGCGCCTGCCGCGGCCCGCGTTGAGCATGTCGCTGTTGCAGACCTGGAGCCCGATGCTTGGGATGCCGACGATGAGCAGGCCTTTCGTATCGTAGCGTCGCGGGATCAGACCATGCACACGACGCTCATCTCCCCCGATATCGCCACCTGTGACGACTGCCTGCGCGAACTGTTCGACCCCGCCGACCGACGCTATCACTACCCCTTTATCAACTGCACCAACTGCGGGCCGCGCTTTACCATCATCCGGTCGCTGCCTTATGACCGAGCGGCCACGTCGATGGATTGCTTTCCCATGTGCCCCAAGTGCGCCGCAGAGTATGGCGACCCGCTTGACCGGCGCTTTCACGCACAGCCCGATGCCTGCTTTGACTGCGGGCCACATATTACCTGGCGCGAGGCGGCGGGCGACATGGAGCTCGAGGGCTCGGGGGTGACACCAGCCGTCGGCAGCACGCGCGAAACCAGCGATGCCATTATTGACCGCTGTGTCGAACTGCTGGCCAGCGGCGGTATTGTCGCCATCAAGGGCCTGGGCGGATTCCATCTGGCCTGCAACGCTGCCAATGAGCAGGCGGTGGTCGAGCTGCGCCGTCGCAAGCGCCGCAGTAACAAACCGCTTGCCGTTATGGTGCGCAGCCTTGCCGATACTGAACGCCTGTGCCATGTCGATGATGCCGAGCGCAGCTTGCTAACCGGTAGCATCCGCCCCATCGTGCTGCTGCGCCGCCGTGCTGTTGGCGAGGGAGATTCCCCCGACGGCCTTACACTCGCGCCATCCGTCGCACACGATCTACCCGAGCTCGGCGTCATGCTCCCCTATACACCGCTTCAGCATCTGCTGCTTGCAGCCGCCGCGTCGCACGACATGCACGCGCTGGTCATGACCAGCGGAAACCTGAGCGAGGAACCTATCGAGACCGACGATGCCCTTGCATGGGAACATCTTGTTGCCGCCGGCATCGCCGACGCGCTACTTGGCAACGACCGTGCGATTCTCTCACGCTACGACGACTCCGTGGTACGTGTGGTCGACGGCACCGTCATGCCTGTGCGTCGCGCACGCGGATATGCGCCGCAACCGTTGTCGTTGCCGACGCTCGACGGCACTGCACCCTGCGTGCTCGCCTGCGGGCCGCAGCAAAAAGCCACGATCGCGCTCACGCGCGAGGACGCCGACGGCCATGTGGCCTGTTTTGTGTCGCAGCATATCGGCGATGTCGAAAACGGCGCGACCTTCGATGCTTGGAGCGCCGCCCGCGCACGTCTAGAAAACCTCTTTGGCCTGACGCCTGTCGCCCTGGCATGCGACATGCACCCCAGCTATCTGTCGAGCCAGTGGGCGCGTGAGCGGGCACGGGAGCATAGTCTGCCGCTTATCGAAATCCAGCATCATCATGCGCACATCGCGAGCGTAATGGCAGAGGCGATTGTCGCTGGCCGGCTTGCGCCCGACGCACGCGTCCTCGGTATTGCCTTCGATGGTACGGGTGCCGGCACCGACGGCACCATATGGGGCGGTGAGCTTCTTATCGCCGGCCTTGCCGATTTTGACCGCGCCGCGCACCTGCGCACCTGGGCGCTGCCAGGCGGTGCCGCATCCGTGCGCGATGCCCGGCGCAACGCCTTTGCCCTGCTGAGCGAGCTCGGCCTGCTCGAGCATCCGGGTGCCGCGGGGCTTTTGGGCACCCTCGACGAGCAAACGCGCAGCGTGACAGCCACCATGATCGAGCGCGGCATCAACAG
This sequence comes from uncultured Collinsella sp., assembly GCA_958372035.1. Classification (GTDB taxonomy): domain Bacteria; phylum Actinomycetota; class Coriobacteriia; order Coriobacteriales; family Coriobacteriaceae; genus Collinsella. Next base: position 3,450 of record CATXML010000015.1, read on the forward strand.
CCCGCGCACCAGCAGCATGGGGCGTCTCTTTGATGCCGCAGCAGCGATTCTGGGCATCTGCGACAAGGCAACCTACGAGGGCGAACCCGCCTTAGAACTCGAAGCCGCCGCCTGGCGCGCGCTTGACGGTAAGCCCGTTCGTCTCGACGGCAATCATACAGGCGTATTCACGTCTGCCGACGACTCCCCCATCTTGGACCCCCGACCGCTCATCGAAGCTCTTCTGAATGGAATCGAGGCAGGCGCGCCGGCCGACCGGCTCGCCCTCGGGTTTCACATCGCCATTACGCACGCTACGACCCACATCGCACGCGAGATCTGTGATCACGAAGGCCTCGATACCGTCGCGCTCTCGGGCGGTGTGTTCATGAACCGGCTTTTGCTTCAGCTCCTTACCCACGAACTCAAAGACGCCGGTCTTGCCGTCTTGATCCCCCACGCCGTGCCCGTTAACGACGGCTGCATCGCCTACGGTCAGGCCGCCATCGCTCGCGCTCGCCTCGCGTAGACAGCATTGCGATAGGCTGTTTTGCCAGCCTGCGCGCCGCCGTCTCACAGGTGTAACGCGTTTGCTCGTGACTCCCGCGAGCGCTACCATCAACTGATGGGTAATTAGGCGCCTATCCAGCGCAAAACGTATAAAAGGGGAACATTATGTGCCTTGCCGTTCCCGGTAAAGTGGTCAAACGCGACGACGACCTTAAGGCGACCGTCGACATGATGGGCATCGAGCGCCCCGTTTCGCTGCGCCTCGTGCCGACGGCACAGGTAGGCGACTATATTCTCGTGCACGCCGGCTTTGGCATTCAGATCGTCGACGAGCAGGAAGCCCAAGAGACACTCGAACTCGTCAATACCATGGCCGAGCTGGCCGAAGAGGACCAGCTCGCCACCAACCCGGCCGAGGCATACTAGTGGCGGCGGCGCAGCCGGTTCGCTCCGGTATCGACTTTTCGGCATTTCGCGACCCCAAGCTGGCTCGCGAGCTCATTGATCGTATTCACGAGCTTGTCGGCAACCGCAGCATCAACCTTATGGAAGTCTGCGGTACGCATACCGTGAGCATTGGCCGCTATGGCTTTCGCTCCATTATGCCGACGGGACTCAAACTGCTAAGCGGCCCGGGATGCCCCGTTTGCGTCACCGCCAACCGCGACATCGATCACGCAATTGCGCTTTCCAACATGGACGGCGCCATCATCACCACCTTTGGCGACATGATGCGCGTGCCCGGATCGTCCACCTCGCTTGCCGCGCAAAAGGCGGCGGGGCGCGACATCCGCATCGTCTACTCTCCGCTCGACGCACTCGACATTGCCGAGCAAAATCCCGAACGCCCGTTTTTTTTTTTGGGGGTGGGGTTTGATACCAAACCGCCCTCCTTGGCCGCCGCTAGCGGGGTGGCGGCGGGGGGGGGGCTCCAGAACTTCTCGGTCTACTGTGCTCACAAGACCACGCCGCCGGCTCTGCGTGCGATCTCCAACGACCCCGAGACGACCATCGACGGCTTTATCCTGCCTGGTCACGTCGCTACCATCACGGGCCTGGCACCCTTTAGGTTTTTGGTCGATGAGTTCGAGACCCCCGGCGTGGTCACGGGATTTGAGCCGGTCGATATCTTGCAGGGCATCAGCATGCTGGTCCAGATGGTTGTCGAGCACAGGCCCGCAATCGACAACGCCTACCGCCGTGGCGTCAACGCTGACGGCAACCCCGTGGCACGCCAGCTGGTCGAGCAGGTGTTTGAGCCGTGCGACACCACGTGGCGCGGGCTGGGACCGATTGCCAACTCGGGTCTTTCCATCCGACCCGAATTCGCGCGCTTTGATGCCGGCGCCCGCTTTGACGTGCCCATTGAGGCGACGGTCGAGCCGCGCGGGTGCCGCTGCGGCGACGTGCTGCGCGGTGCCATCACGCCGAGCGACTGCCCATTGTTTGGCCGCACCTGCACGCCCGAGCACCCCGTCGGCCCGTGCATGGTGAGCTCCGAAGGCAGCTGCGCGGCGTACTACCGCTACCGCGACTAACCCGGACGCGCCCGCATGCTGACACCACCCACGATTGGAGTTTTCGATATGTCCCGTACTGCCACCGATAGCACTGTCCTGCTGGGCCACGGCTCCGGCGGCCAGATGATGAAGCGCATTATCGATGAGGTCTTTCTGGATGCCTTTGGGTCGCCCGAGCTGCTTGCGGGCAACGATGCCGGTGTCGCCGCGCTGCCCGCAAGCGGGCGAATCGCCATGTCGACCGACAGCTTTGTGGTAACGCCGCAGTTCTTCCCCGGCGGCAATATCGGCCGCCTCGCCGTATGCGGAACCGTCAACGACGTCGCGACCTCGGGCGCTAACGTGCGCTACCTCTCATGCGGCTTTATCCTCGAAGAGGGCTATCCCATGGACAAGCTGCGCCAGATTGTGCAGACCATGGCCGAAACGGCGCGCGAGGCGGGCGTGAAGATTATCACCGGCGACACCAAGGTGGTCGAGCGTGGCGGTGCCGACGGCGTCTACATCAATACCGCCGGCGTGGGCGAGGTGCCCGCGGGCGTGGCGCTCAGCGGCGCCAACTGCCGCCCCAGCGACGTCATCCTGGTCTCAGGCACGCTAGGCGACCACGGCATCGCCATCATGAGCCAGCGCGAGGGCTTGGCGTTTTCGAGCGCGATTGAAAGCGACGCCGCACCGCTCAACCACCTGATTGCCGATGTGCTTGCCGCAGCACCCGACACACGCTGCTTCCGCGACCCCACGCGCGGCGGCCTGGCATCCACGCTCAACGAGTTTGCCCAGGCCAGCGGCGTTGCCATGGAGATCGACGAGGATGCCGTGCCCGTGCGCCCCGACGTACAGGCGGCATGTGAGATGCTCGGCTACGATGTGTTGCAGGTAGCAAACGAGGGCAAGATGGTCGCCGTCGTGCCGGCCGAGCAGGCCGATGCCGCACTGGCAGCCATGCGCGCCGCGCGCTACGGCGAAAACGCCGCGATTATCGGTCGCGTGCTGCCGCTTGCCGAGGACACCCGCCCCGCCGTACGCGTGCGCACCGGCTGGGGATCGACCCGCATCCTCGACATGCTCGTGGGAGAGCAGCTGCCTAGGATTTGCTAGCGGCTGCTCTGCAAGCTGCCCAGCATCCGGCCACAATCGGCCCGCCCATTTTCACTGGGACGTTGCCCCACTCAAACTGCGGGGAGATGGAAGGGCCCTCCTGCCGAGCTAATCGGCAGGAGGGCCCTTCGCTTTGCAAGACCATACTCCTTGCAGTATTTACCTGGTAGGCAGAGGCTCGCTACGCCGCGCGGCGTTTGGTGTAGACAAACCAGCCGCCGACGGCCCCGATACCGACGATGCCCACGGCAACACCGGCGATGGCAAAGCCGTTCGAGCCCGCGTCCGCAGCCTTGTTAGCGGCGCCGGCGCTCAACGCGGCGGCCTTGCCGGACGTGCCCGACTTTTTGCCGCTCTTGTCTGTCTTGCCGGCGACGGAAGACTCCGTCGAATCCTTCTTGCCGGATTCGGCCTCGGCCTTGGAATCGCCAGCTGCCTTGGCGCCCTCGCTCGAGGAAGCACCGGCCATCTTGGCGGCCACAGGAGCCATTACGCCCGCAAAACCGGCGGTCCCGTTGCCGGCACCGCCGTCCGACCCGGCACCCGGCGTCAGGACGCCCGGCGCCACCGTGGGCTTCTGCGGGTCCTTGCTGCTCGAGCCCTTGCCCGCCGTCACGGCCGTCTTCCAGGCAATCGTCTCTCCCGAGGAGACACGATACGTCGTGAGCGCGCGGAGCGCCTGCTCGGTCGCCATGGCGTTGGCCGCGCCGCCCTTGCTGTGCGCATAGCCGTTGCCGCCGTCCACGCGGTACAGGTCCAGCGCGCAGACCACGTTGGTCACGGCATTTGCAAACCCGTTAACGGGGTTGGCCGGGTCACGGTCGAGCGAAAGCAGCGCGAGGATCACCTGGGCATTGGCCTCGGCAGAACCGAAGTCACAGGTACCCGCATTCATCTTGCCCTTGAGGTAGGAGAGGCCGTTCTCGATGGCAGCATCGACCTTGGTGTCGCCCGCATAGGGCGCCACGGCCTGGATCGCCATGGCCGTCAGGTCCACGTCGCCCAGCCGCGTACCTTCCACAGCGTCGCCGCTACCGAGGAGCTCACAGACGGCGTCCACGAGGCTCGCGCGCGTCCAGGCGGAACCGGCGGGCGCATCCGAGCCGCTCGCATTGAGCGCCATCAGTGCGAAGATCTTCTCGTTGGCGCGCGTCATATCGGTGCGGCCGCAGATGAGCTCGACCAGGTTGACGCCGTCATAGTCGGTGATGTCCTCGCCGATGGCGGAGAGAGCAAGCGCCACACGCTCGGTCTCAGTCAGAGCGCAGGTCGCACTCCCCCACTCGGCCTTGTGCTCGGCCAGCGAGGCGCGGTAGTTATCGAGCAGTTTGGAATCGATCTTGCGGCCCGCCTTGGCAAAGTCGTAGATCTCCCACTCGTCGCCATACTGGAAGGCGTCGGAGCTGCGGCGCGCGTCGATGAACGCAGCGGCAGCATCGATGCCCGCCGAGGCGGACTCACTCGTGGCGGGGCTCGCGGCCACACCGGCCACGGTGATGGTAAGCGTCACGGGCTCGGCACCGACAGTCGTGTCCACCGGCGTACCCGTCGCGACCACCGTGCCGGCCGAAAGCGCCGTCACCATGTAGTCGCTCGAGGCCACGTACAGGCCGTCGTCGGGAGCGCCGTCGACGTGCTTCCAGGCGCCCTTCTCGTTGCGGTCGATGCTCACAATACCCGAGGCGTCCTTGTCGTCGAGCGTCTTGAACGTCCAGGTGAGGCCGGGCTCGGTCACGCTCCAACCATCCGCGTCGTTCTTACCGGTAAAGGTCAGGTCGAGCTTTTGCGCCGAGCCGGCCTTGAGGTAGAGGCTGCCCGTACCGGCCGTCACGCTCGTAAGCGGATTTTGGTAGGCATAGGTCACGTCGCACGACGCGCTGATGGCCTTGCCCTCGGCGTCCGTGTCGGGCAGCGTCGCGGTAAACGTGGTGGCGCCGGCCTTGTACGCCGTGTAGCCAATCTCGCCCGCGGTGGTGTAGGCTGCCACGGCAGGGTCGCTGCTCGTCACGGTAAAGTTGTCGCGGTTGGTGGCGTTGTCGGGCGTCACCACCGGGCGCGCGTGATCGGTCAAAAACGCGCCGCGCTCGGAGAGTGGGCTGCGGCCCTGCAGGTAGACGGTGGCGCCGTCCTCGTTATAGCCCATCGAGATGGACGTGGCGGCCACGGCTTCTGACGTCAGCGTCACGCTCTTGGAGCCGGCGCCCGCAGATGCGGCGTCGCGCGGGGTAACGGTGATCGTGGCACTGCCGGCATGCTTGAAGTAAAAGCAGGCCGAGTAGTCGTTGCTGTAGATGGTCGTAGGATCGCTCAAGGCAAAGTGGAAGCGGCTGAACGAGACGGGCACGTACTCGCCCTTATCGGCGTCGACGTAATGCACGCGAATCTCGAGGTTGCGCACCTCGGAGCCCTGGACGGTAGCCGCACCATCGGTCACGTTGCTCACGGTGCCGTCGGAGGCACGATACCACAGCTCAAAGTCGTCGAACTGTTTGGCCTTGGCCTTGATCTTGATGGTAGCCACGGTCTGCTCGGAGCCATCGGCCTTGTGCTCGGTGGCGGTCACCGTGCCGGTAGCGTTGTCGTAGACATAGAGCTCTCCCGTGGACTCGTTGATGCCGATGTTGCCGCGGTTGGCGTCATCGGTGCCCCAGGTGATGGTGCTCGTGGCCGGGACGCCCTTAAGTGCAAAGACGCCAAGTTTGCGGTAGGCGTCCACAGCATCAGGCGAAACCTCGAGCATATGGCCGGCAACCGTCTGGCTGGTGCCGTCGTTGGCCGTGAAGCTCACGGTGTAGGCGTCGTCGGGCGTGGTGTCCTCGGGCGCCTGGTAGCTGTTGCCCGAGCCAAAGACCGGCGTGCCATTTTTATCGATACCCCAGCTGCTGCCGTTGGCGCCGCAGTTGGCGTTGATAAGATCGGCGAAGGCATCGGTGGCCATGTCAGCGGGGTCGACAGCATAGGAGTTGACGAGCGCCGAGGCGGGAGCGCCCATCTTGTTGGTGAGGAATGCGCCCCAGTAGGTGTTGACGAGCTGGCCCGCGCTATAGGTCGCGAACAGCGCGCCCGCCGTGCCCTTGGAGGTCGAAACGCAGTTGGACACGATGCCGCCGTCGAGCGTGCGCGCAAAGCCCGCTACGCCCTTGCCGGTCACGCTCGTGGAGCAGTTGAGCACGGCGCCCTGAACCTTGTTGCCCAGGGGGCCGAACGCCTTGCCGTCCGTCGCCCGCTTCAGCTCGCCGGCGAACGAGATGTTCTGCACCACGCCCGTGGAGGCAACGCCGTCCATGAGTGACTTCACGCCACCGCCGTTGGCGAAGGTGATGGTGTGGCCCTGGCCGTCGAGCGTGCCCGCGAGCATGCCCATGGGGGCAAAGAACCAGCTGTCATCGATGGTGATGTCGTTGTCGAGAACGTAGTAGGCGTCGGCGTCGGCGGGCTTGAACTTGTTTTCGAGGTCGCTCTGCGAGCTCAGGTGCACTACGTTCTGTGGCTGAGCCACGGGCTCGGTGGGCTTGGGCTTCTCGAGCGCGGCAATGGCATCGGTGAGCGTCTTGGTTGCGGCGTTGACCTCGGCCTGCTTGGCGTCATCGTTGGCGTAGACGTCTTGAGCGCTCACAAGGGCCTCAGCGAGCTTCGACCAGCTCTCGGCCGTGTAGTCGTTCTCGATCTTGGCGTTGGCATCGTCAATCGCAGCCTTGAGGGCATCCTTGTTCACGACGACCGCAGCGCCGCCCGAGATCAGCACAGGCAAACCGCCCTGCGCAGACCAGGTAAAGCCGGTGGCAGGGGCATCGGTGTTGAGCTTATCGACCGAGGCCTGGGTCTTGAGGTCGTCGACAGAGATTTTGCTGCCGAAGGAAGAATCGACCTTGTAGCCGCACGCCTGATCGCCCGCAGTGAATAGATTGTTGGCCACGGTGCCAGACTTATACCAGGCAACGAGGCCGTAGCCGCCAAAGGGCATGCCGCTGAGACTGCCGGCATAATACGAGTTGAGCACCGATCCGCCATCGAGCTTGCCTACGAGACCGGCAGCGTCAGCGAAAGTCAAATTGCCGTCAGAGGGGCTTGCCGTCGACCAGCACATTTGCACGGTGCCCGAGCATGTGGAGGCGATAGGACCGTCGGTGCCAGAAATCGTCATCGAACCCGACACGCCCAGATTCTGCACCGTGCCAGTCACGCTCTTCGCAAGTGCCTTGCCGTTAAGCACGATGCTGTGGCCCTGGCCATCGAGCGTGCCGGCCACGGTCTCGATCTGCTGGTCGGCGCCAAGACTGATATTCGCCGCGAGCTTCACGACAGCCCCGGCCTCGATGGTGGTGGGCAGCTCATCGGCAGAAGAGGCCGTCACCGTCTCGCCGGCCTTGGCGACGCGCGTGCCGCGTGCCTGCTGAACATCGGCGTCGTCATCGTCGACGTTCACTGCGGCGGCGTTCTGCCCGTCCGCACTCAGCATGGCGGCAAGCCCCTCATCGGCAGACGGAGCAACGTCGGATCTTGCCTCGTCCGCCGACGCCTCGGCGCCTTCAGCACCCGTCCGCTCGTCCGCAGTGAAACTCGACTCGTCGGCATTCTCGGCAGCATCCGCCTGCTGCGAGGCCTGGGCCTGCGCCTGCACAGCGACCTCTGCCACGCCCTCGGCAAATGCCGACGTACCCGGCATCGACCAGACGAGCAGCACCGAGAAAGCAGCGGCCCCCAGGCGCTTGAGCATAATGTTGTTTCGCGTCACCCGTTCTCCTTCTTTCGCGAACCTGCAATAGAGCCATGGCGAAGAAGGCGGGACAGGCGATACCCCGGCAGCACAAAGGCGCACGTCAGCCACCCTATCGGCAGCAAAACGCACGCTCAGCAGCACCCCTTGTAGACCGGAATCCAGCGGCAAACAGAGAGGCCCTCGGTTTCGAGAAGAGCGCGGGCAGGTAATCTGGCTCGCGGGCGCGCCCGCACACAGTAACCGCCTTGCTCGGGATTCTCACCCGATTCCCCTTTATGCGCTCGCGCGCACCCGTGCTCCGGCTTCTATTTTTTAACGGAGGAAGTGTACGTTACCGCAGGTAAATCGGTCAATGCACTACACAAAAACCGCCATATCCGAGCCATATGGCTCCCGGATAACCGCCTATAGACAACCTCTATCGCCACCAGGCCGCTGACGAACCAAACCCGCCCACAAGATTGAGCGGCCCGAATGCCCCCGCGGGACTTTTGACCCGCCCATTCCCGGCTGGGCGGCACGCGCTATTATGGTTGCCGTTTGCGTGAGCTATATAGATGGGAGCGTACCTATGACAGCTTTTTCCACCGTGATCTTTGACCTTGACGGCACCATCCTCAACACGCTCGAGGACCTGGCGGCCGCCGGCAACCACACCTGCGAGATGCACGGCTGGCCCACGTTTGCCGTGGACGAGTATCGCTACAAGGTGGGAAACGGCATGCTCAAGCTGGTTGAACGCTTTATGCCCGCCGAGTACGCGGGCGACGGCCGTATGTTTGAGCAGACGCTTGCCGAGTTTAGGGCCTATTATGGCGAGCACAAGGAGGACCGCACCTCACCCTACGCCGGCACGATTGAGATGCTCGACCGTCTGCGCGCAGAGGGCGTTCAGCTTGCCGTGCTCACCAACAAGGACTATATTTCGGCAGCCCCGCTTATCGAGAAATACTTTGGCCCCGATCGCTTTGCGCAGGTACAGGGCCGTGTCGATGCGTTTCCGCCTAAGCCCGAAGCGCCCGTCACGCTGCATGTAATGAAGGAGCTGGGCGCCAACCCGGCGACCACGCTCTATGTGGGCGATTCGAATGTCGATGTTCTGACCGGTCACAACGCCGGCCTTAAGAGCGCGGGCGTCAGCTGGGGCTTCCGCGGCCGTGCAGAGCTGGAGGCCGCCGGCGCTGACTACGTGGTGGACACCCAGGACGAACTCGCCGAGCTGATCTTGGGCGAGTAGCGAGCGGCACTGCTTAACGTAGCTGCGACAATTCTTCCGCGCGGAAAGCGCGTCCCGTTTTGGAGCTCCGGAATGGGATGCGCTTTCCGTTTGAGGCGCGTCGGGAAAACGCCATCCCGTTTTGGAGCAATATTCCGGGTCGCACTTTCCGCAACCCACCCCATCCGGAAACCGCGACCCAGAATTCGACCAAAAACCGGGCCATATTTTCCCGAGCACTCGATGCAACGCCGGCGCAAGGAGTGTCCCCAACTGCCGGCAGAAAAGGAACGTCCCCAAGTGCCGCCTCAATGACTACCATGGCAACGCCGCAGGTAGAGGACGGGCAGCGAGCGGGCACCAGAGCGAACAAATTGGCATGAAAAGAGGACGGCATAGACCTTCTGGTCATGCCGTCCTCTTTGAATGACAAGTTGTCGCTCTGGCGCCCGCGCAGCGTCGAGCAGTTACGGCGTTTGGTAAAACGCCGTAACTCCCCTAGCTCATCATCGCATTCATCATCTCGTTGGTTGCGGAATCGTCGGCAGACCACTCGCCGTCGTCATTGCAGGAGTACTTGAAGGTGACCTTGGTGTCCTTGGTCTTAGCAGCCTTGGTCACATCGACCATAACCTGACCGGCCATCTTGTACAGCTCGTCATCGGAAGGCATCGAATCGAGCGCGGCGACCTTCTCCTGGTACTGGGTGGCAAAATCCTCAACGATCTGGTTCATGGACTTGCAGGTAATGGTGACCTCGGCAGTCGCGGTGCCCTTGTCCTCGTCGACCGTCACGTCGCCGATCTTGTAGTCAAAGCCCTCGAGATAGCTCTTGGCGTACTCCTTGGGATCGATGCCCAGCTGCTCGAACTCGTCACCCGAGGCCTCTTCCAGGCCGGCGAGGAAGTCGTCGCCACCGTTCTTGACCTCGTCAAACTGCGTCGTAAGATCATCGGTGATGAGCTCCTCAACCGAAGGGCCTCCGCAGCCGGAAAGCACAACTACGCACGCGACCAGAACAGCCATCAGGGGCGCAAGCAGCAGCTTCTTCTTCATGACATTCCTCCCAACAAGCGGCACCGCGCTTCCCGACGCGGTGCACGTCGTAACAATAAGGCCATTCTAGCCGCTAACGAACACCCCCGGCAAAGCAAAGGCGCAGTCGGCTCGATTTAACGTCCGAACGGTTTACCGTTCCGCCCAACGCGCAATAAAACGTTCCGCCGCATTGTAATAAAAAAGGGCGGCCGGATAACCCGACCACCCTTGCACACCCTTTGGATGCCGCAGCTTACTTGCGAACGACCTTGACGATGGCATCGCCGGCGGCGACAGCGGAGTCAGCCTCGACGGCGAGCTCGACGTCGGCGAACTCGGCGGTGTTGGACACAGCCACGACGACGCAGTCCTTGTAGCCGGCAGCGGCGATCTTGGCGCGGTCGATCTTGAGCATGGGCTGGCCAGCCTTAACGACGTCGTCGGCCTTGACGAAGCCCTCGAAGCCGTCGCCGTTCATGTTAACGGTATCGACGCCAACGTGCACCAGAACCTCGATGCCGCTATCGGACTGCAGGCCCACGGCGTGACCCATGGTGACGGTCACCTTGCCGTCGCAGGGAGCGTAGACCAGATCGTCCTCGGGCCACACGGCGCAGCCCTTGCCCAGAACCTCGCCACCAAAGACGGGATCGGGCACGTCGGCCATCTTGATGACCTTGCCCTTGACGGGCGAGCACAGCACGTCGGCGCCGGCAGAAGCAGAGATGGAGGCCGGAGCAGCGGCAGCCGCGGGCTCAGCCTTCTTCTTGAACATGTCAAACAGACCCATAC
>CATXML010000016.1 GCA_958372035.1 uncultured Collinsella sp.
GGACGTTCTTGTTTGACTAGTCATTCAAGAACGTCCCCAATGACTATTCGAACTGCTAGTTTGTGCGGGTTGTGGTTTTGGGAGCTGCGGGAATTTGAGATACTGTACATCTGTACGTTAACTTATCTTCGTAGTATATTGCTACCCGCAAAACTCAGCACCATTGTGCCGCGAGGCACTAAAGCGCCTACGTACAATGGTTGTCGATAGTACGATTCGATTCAACGACAGGATGGATGGTCCAAGCGTGAGTCTCGGCAGCAAACTATCCGATGCAAAGGTTTCCTTTGCAATCTTTAAACGCGACATCAAGCGATTGATCGTGAACCCCGTCGCCCTGGTGGTTACCCTGGGCGTGTGCGTTATTCCCTCGCTGTATGCCTGGTACAACATCGTGGCCAACTGGGATCCGTACGGAAACACCCAGGGTATCAAGATTGCCATCGCCAACAACGATCAAGGCACCCAGAATGACTTGGTGGGCGAGCTCAACGCAGGCGATAAGGTGGTCGACCAGCTCAAGGAGAACGACCAGCTTGGCTGGACCTTCGTCGACTCGGCGGCAGATGCCAAAGAGGGCGTCGAAAGTGGCGAATACTATGCTGCCATCGTGATCCCCAAGAACTTCTCTGACAATCTCGTCTCGATGCTCGATGGCAATTACCATCAGCCGAAGCTCACCTATTACGTCAACGAGAAAAAGAGCGCCATTGCGCCCAAGGTCACCGATACCGGTGCCAACACCATCGAGGAGCAGATCAACTCGGAGTTTGTCTCCACGGTGGGCGAGACCGTCGCGGGCATTGCCAAAGATGCTGGCATCGACCTTAAAGACAAGGCAACCCAGACCCAGGATTCGCTGGCGGGCTCGGTGTCCGAGGCGTCTGATACCCTGGGCGAAGTGCGTGATTCCATCGGCGACATGAACACCGCCATCGACAAGACGAGCAGCTCGATTGCTTCGGCCGATGCTGCGTTGGCGGGCCTGCAGGGACAGGCGCCTTCGCTAACGCAGGCAATCGCTCAGGGTAATGATCTGCTGGGCGAAGCTCGTACCACGGCTGGCAAGTCCATCACCTCGCTCTCCAAGGCGCTCTCGGAAGGCAGCCTTGCGCTAACCAAGACATCGGCCTCCGCGAACGCTGCCATCGGCAAGCTGACGGGCACGGTCACATCTACGACCACCCGCATCGACAACTCGCTCGAGTCTCTCCAGGCAACGATCGATCACAACACCGCAGTTATCGGCCACCTGCAGATTCTTGCCGGCGATACCTCGACGGGATCGGATCGGATCGACGCACTGATCGCCTCGACGATCGATACGCTCAAGAAGCAGAACGACCAGCTGCAGAGTATCAAGAACAGTCTGTCCGCGCAGTCGAGCGCCATGGCAAATGACGCCACGGCCGTCTCGAACGCGAGCAACGCACTCAACGCGGCAATTCAGACCGGTACGGCTAACCTCGGTCAGGCTCAGACCGATCTGGGTCAGAACGCACTTCCGAAGGCTTCGAGCGCGCTTGACTCCTTTGCCGCCGTTTCGGGCGATTTGACCGGCATTGTATCGGGTATGACCCCCACGATAGCGAGCGCGCGCGGCACGCTGGCGCAGCTCGGCGCCACGCTCGAGCAGGCAAAGACCACGCTGTCCCAACCCGACGCCTCCCTTGCCAAGGTTCAGGACAAGCTCGCGACCGCCGCCAATGACATTGCGGCGTTGCAGACCTCTGGGTCTATGGGCGAGTTAGCCGACCTCATGGACGTCGACGTCAATGACGTGGCAGATTTCATGGCATCTCCGGTTGAGCTGACATCCAAGTCAATCTATCCGGTCAAGAGCTTTGGCTCGGGCATCGCGCCCTTCTACACCAATCTGGCGCTATGGGTAGGCGGCTATGTGCTCATCGCTATCTACAAACTCGAGGTCGACCGCGAGGGCATCGGTAGCTTTACGGCGCATCAGGGCTACTTTGGCCGCTGGCTGCTACTGGTGATCCTGGGCGCGTTCCAGGCCATCATCGTTACGGTAGGCGACCTAGTCATTGGCGTTCAGTGCGTCAATCCGCTGCTCTTTGTGCTGGGCGGCATCGCTATCTCGTTCACCTACGTCAATATCATCTATGCGCTGTCCACCACCTTTAAGCATATCGGTAAAGCCATTGGCGTCATCCTCGTCATTGTGCAGATCCCCGGCTCGTCGGGCATGTATCCCATCGAGATGATGCCCGGCTTCTTCCAATGGCTACATCCGCTGCTGCCCTTCACCTATGGCATCAACCTGCTGCGCGAGACCGTCGGTGGCATGTATTCGTTCAACTACCTGTTCAACCTGTGCATCCTGGGCGTGTTCCTTATCATCGCGCTCTTTATCGGTCTGCAGCTGCGCCCGTTGCTGCTCAACCTCAATCTGCTCTTTGATAAGCAGCTTTCCACGACGGGCCTCATGATCTGCGAGTCCAACGACCTGCCGCGCCAACGTTATTCGCTGCGTACGGCCATGCGCGTCATGCTCGATTCCGATTCGTACCGTCGCGAACTGCTCGATCATGCGGTCGCCTTTGAGCATCGCTACCCGTACTACATCAAGGGCGTTTTCGCTGCTGTAGTCGTCGTGCAGCAGGTGCTCTACCTTCTGTAGACGGTTCTCGATATCGACAACAATGGCAAGATCATTCTGCTGGTTATCTGGATTATCTCGGTCATTGCCATCTGCGGCTGGCTCATCAACATCGAGTACATCCGTGCAAGCCTCAACACCCAGATGCGCATCTCGGCGCTTTCGGATGAGGATCTTCGCCGCGAGATGCGCGAGCACACGGCTGCCATCCCTGCTGCCCGTCGCATGTTTGGTCTCAACGCCAGCGAGCGGGGCACCAAGGACAGCGAACAGCCCACGAGCCGTCTGCCGCATATCGGTGCGCATCGTAAGGCTCAAGATGCCGGCGGCGTTGACAACGTAAACGGAAACGACGGGGATACCACCCCGCTCGGCAAGCACTCCAAAGGAGGTGAGGCATAAATGAAGAACATCCTGCACCTGTTTAAGCGTGATGTCCAAAACGTGTCTCGCTCCGTGATCGGCATGGTCGTCGTGATGGGCCTGATCATCGTTCCGTGTCTCTATGCATGGTTTAACATCGCCGGCAGCTGGGATCCCTACGGCAATACCGGCAACCTTAAGATTGCAGTGGTCAACACCGACGAGGGCTACGAGAGTGATCTGATTCCCGTCGAGGTCAACGTGGGCGAAAACGTAACCGCCACTCTGCGCGGCAACGAGAACTTCGACTGGGTCGTTCTCAATGACCGCGATAAGGCGATTGAGGGCGTTAAGTCGGGCGCGTACTACGCTGCCGTCGTTATCCCTAAAACGTTTAGCGCCGACATGATGACGCTTTTCTCGACCGAGGTGAAGCACGCCGATATCGAGTTCTACGAGAACCAGAAGGCTAACGCCATCGCACAGATCGTGACCGAGAAAGGCTCGAGCGCCGTCCAGAGTCAGGTCAACGAGACCTTTACCGAAACCATTACGAGCATCGGTCTTAAAACCGTGTCCAGCCTGCTCGACTATATGAGCACCGACCAGGTGAGCAACTTTATCGCCAATCTTTCCTCTGCGCTGGGCGATTCGGTCGAGGACCTGCAGGACGTTCAGGCGAGTGCGACGTCGCTCGCGGGCATTTTGAGCTCTACGTCCGATTCACTGACATCGGCGGGCGGCATGCTCAAGCAGACGGGCACTGTTGATGAGTCGACGAAGCAGCTGATGGAGCACGCAAAGAGCGGTGTGAGCGATTCCGAGGAAGCGCTCAAGGCAGCCAACGACGCCATCAACACCGCGATCGACGGAAGCGCGGGCTCATTCGACAACGTGTCCACCGAGCTTGCGAAGGCGTTTGACGCCGCGAACCAGCATGTCGACGTTACGGTGACCCAGCTCAACAAAGCCGCGTCGGCACTCGAATCGCGTGCCAACGATATCGATGACGTGGCTAACCAGCTCCGCAGTTTTGCCGAGCAGGTGAGTGACGAAAAGCTCCAGGACAGTCTTAAGTCTGTGGCGACATCGCTGGGCAGGATCGCGACGGAGTATCGTAACAATGCGAAGGACCTGACGGCGACCGCAAAGTCCCTTTCGGACGGCATGGCAGAGGTTAACAAGTCGCGTGCCGAGGTCGATCAGGCAATCGCGGATGCCAAGGCTGGTATCTCGGGCGCCAAGACTGACTACGACTCTACGTTTTCGGTCAAGGCCAAAGAACTCAAGAAGACTATTTCGGGCGTTTTGGATTCGCTCGACGGTATCTCGGGCGATCTGGATAGTGCCGTAGACGGTCTGACCGACGCATCCGGTTCGCTGGCAAAGGGCCTCTCCAAGGCTGCAAAGCTGGTCAACAAAGCTTCCGATCAGCTGGGTGAGGCATCGGACAAGATTAGCGCTTTCAAGGACGAGCTAGACGGTGCCCTTATGTCGGACGATCTGGCCACGATTAAGACGATGATCGGTAATGATCCCGAGGGTTTGGCCGTGTCGCTTTCCGGCCCCGTCGCGCTTGATCGCAAGCCGGTCTATCCGATCCGCAACTACGGTTCGGCCATGGCGCCGTTCTACACGATTCTGTCGCTATGGGTCGGCTCGATCGTACTGGCGGCCATGATGAAGGTCTCGGTCGACGATGAGCTCATCAACGAGCTCATCCCCGTGCGCCTGCACGAGATCTACCTGGGTCGTTACCTGTTCTTTGGCGGTCTGGCTCTGCTGCAGGCAACGCTCGTGTGCGCGGGCGACATCCTGTTCTTTGGCATTCAGTGCGACAACCCGCTGCAGTTTGTGCTGGCGGGCTGGGTTGCGAGTCTCGTGTTCTCCAATATCGTCTACACGCTTACGGTGTCGTTTGGCGATATCGGCAAGGCGCTCGCTGTCGTGCTGTTGGTCATGCAGGTCGGCGGTTCGGGCGGCACGTTCCCCATCGAGATGACCGGCCCTGTGTTCCAGGCGATCTATCCGTTCCTGCCGTTTACCCACGGCATCAACGCCATGCACGCTGCCATGGCCGGTGCCTACCATATGGAGTACTGGATTGAGCTGGGTATCTTGGCGAGCTACCTGATTCCGTCGCTGGCCCTAGGTGTGGTCTTCCGCCGCCCGGTCATCAAAGCCAACGACTGGATCATCGAAAAGCTGGAGTCGACCAAATTGATTTAATACAGCTACGTAAACGCCGTCGGAACATCGAGGTCTTCCAACCCGATGCTTTAGCGTAGTGAATTGCATGGGCTGCTTGATTGTTGCTACAGTAGCGGGGCGTGCCGGGGGTCCGGCGCGTCCCGTTTTTATTTGACCATGAGGCGGCACGCAGCCATACGCGTGCGGACACCACGCCCAGATTGAGTGTGAGGATGTTCCATGGCCCAATACGCTGCCAACGAAATCGAAAACATGCCCGATAGCCCTGTGGCCCGTGAGGATTTGGGTGCGGGCGGTATTCCGAGGGGCGCTGGCGCACGCTCTCCGCTGTTCTGGAAAGTTTTGCTCCTTTCGGTGGCGGTCATCTGGGGCTACTCCTTTACCACTATGAAGGACGCACTCGGCACCATTCCGGTGTTCGAGCTGCTCTATGTACGCTTTCTGCCCGCAGCATTGGTCATGCTTGCCGTCTTCCACAAACGCATCATCGCGCACCTCAACGCTCGCAACCTGATCGTTGGCCTGAGTATGGGTGTGCTCATGTGGGCGTCCTATGCGTTGCAGACGGTCGGTCTGGCAAATACTACGGCGGGCAAGAACGCGTTTTTGACGGGTACGTACTGCATCCTCGTGCCCTTTGCGAGCTTTTTCCTGAGCGGCGAAAAGCTTACGCGCTACAACTTGGGTGCCGCGCTGCTGTGCCTAGCGGGCATTGGCCTCGTCGCACTCGATAGCGTTGAGTTCAACATCGGTGACGTCATTACGCTGGCGGGTGCGGTCTTTTTCGCTATCCAGATGGCGGTGACCGCCAAGTACGGCCGCAAGATGGACATCAACGTCATCACGTTTTGGATGTTTGTGGGCAATGGCGTCTTGAGCCTGATCTCGTCGCTGCTATTCGAGACCCAGGCGCCTCTGTCCGTGTGGACGCCGAGCTTTATCGGCGTGATGGCCTTTCTCTCGGTGGGCTGCACGTGCGTGGCGCTGCTCATTCAAAACGTTGGCCTGGCGCATGTCCCGGCTTCGACGGGCTCGCTGCTCCTTTCGATGGAGTCGCCTTCGGGCGTGTTGTTTTCGGTGCTGCTGATGGGGGAGGCGCTCACCTCGCGCCTGCTCGCCGGCTTCGTGCTTATCTTCCTGTCGATTATCTTGAGCGAGACTCACTTCGATTTTTTGCGTCGAAAGCCGAGCCCGCAATTGTAAACAACTTGTTGCGCCGCCCTCCCGGGGCGGCATTTTTTATGCCTCGCCCTTAAAGTTGTACCTTGCACTTTACGATATCAAAGTGCTTGCTGCAAAAACGTTACTGGAGGGCATTTATGGCACCAGCTCTGTCCGATCTTCAACCGCAATCAGCGCCCAAGGCCACCGCAGCGGCGCAGGCCGCTATCGGTGACGGTCTCGTTGCAGAAGCTCAGGCTTTTGCAGACGAGCTCGCTGCGTGGCGACACGATTTACACCAGATGCCCGAGCTGGGTAATAGCCTCCCGCAGACCTCTGCGTATATTCAAGCGCGCCTGACCGAGATGGACATCCCATTTGCCACGCTCGTCGATGGTTCCTGTGTTGTGGGCCTTGTCGGCTCCGGTGCCGCCGCGGCCCAGGGCAATGGCGTCTGCACGGACGAACGGGCCGGTACGGTCATCATGCTCCGTGGCGACATGGATGCCCTGCCCGTTGCCGAAGAGTCAGGCGAGCCTTTCGCCTCTACGAACGGCTGCATGCACGCATGTGGACACGATATGCACGCGACGGCGTTGCTTGGAGCGGCTCGCCTGCTCAAGGCCCGCGAGTCCGCGCTTGTCGACGCCAACGCCACGGTTAAGTTGCTGTTCCAGCCGGGCGAGGAAACCTTTGAGGGTGCCCGCGCCGCCATCGCCGACGGTCTGCTGCAGAACCCGCGTCCCCAGGCCGCCTTTGCCATGCATGTCAATAGCCAGTCACCGCTTGGCCTGGTGCTCTACGGCAGCCCGGCGCTCTCGGGCGTGTACGGTTTTCGCATCACGCTTCAGGGCAAGGGCGGCCATGGCTCGAGCCCCGAGATCTGCATCGACCCCATCACGGCCGGCGTCTATGTGCATCTGGCGCTTCAGGAGCTCATCTCCCGCGAGGTGCCGGCGGCCAAGGAGGTCGCGCTTACCGTTGGCAAGTTCGCCGGCGGTCAGGCCGCAAATGTCATCCCCGACACTTGTGTGCTCGAGGGAACGCTGCGTGGCTTCGACGTCGAGCTCATGGAGCACCTCAAGACCCGCATCGCGGAGGTCGTCAAAGGCGTTGCCACGACCTATCGTACGCCGGCGACTATCGAGACACTCTCGGATGTTCCCCCGCTCGTACTCGACGACGGCATGACGCAGGCGTCGCTTGGCTACGTGGGCGCGGTGCTGCCCAAGTCCGCCTTCCTGCCGCTGTTCCACGCCATGGCGAGCGAGGACTTCGCGTTGATCTCGAGCGAGATCCCGAGTGCGTACTTTACCGTGGGTGCTGCCGTGACTGATACGGACGAGCATTTTGCTCAGCATCATCCCAAGGCACGTTTTAGCGATGCCGAGCTTCCCCTTGGCGCCGCGGCTTATACCGCCGTCGCTTTGGGCTATATCGCCGACCACCGGTAGCACCCAACCTTGCCTTTCAAGCCTGCGGGCATGGCCGTAAGGCCTATGCCCTTGTCTTTCAAGGCAATCTTGGGCACTACCGGCGCCCGGCGCCGGCTATTCGTTTGTTAAATAAGGAGCAGTATGTCCCAGCAGCGTAAATTCTTCCCCGGCTGGCTCGTGGTGGCCTCTGGCTTCGTGATCATGGCCACGTGCTACACGATTTTCGTCAACTGCATGAGCCTGTTCCAGCCGCTGATCGTCAACGACCTGGGCATTTCCCTTGCGCAGTACAACATCTCCAATGCCCACGATCGCTGCGTCTAAGCAGTTTGGCATGGCCGACCTCGGCAAGGTCACGGGCACCATTACCTCGCTCGAGACAGTCGGCGGCACCGTGGACGCCATTGTCTCGGGCGTGCTGTTCGATGTCACGGGCTCCTTTGCGAGCACCTGGATTGTGTGCCTGGCGTGCTCCGTGGTCATGCTTGTGTTCCTGCTAGCATCCGAGCCTATCGCCGCCAAGTTGCGCGCGAGCGTGGCTGGGGAGTAGACGTCCGTCGCTGTTTGCGTTTGTGCCGTATAATGACTGTTACCTATGACGCGATACAAAAGAAAGGTGTTTGCCCATGCAGGCACAGAAGGCGGAGGGAACCCGCGACCTTATCGGCGCCGAGATGCGCGCTTGGCAAAAAATGCAGCAGATTGCGGCCGGCGTATTCGAGCCGTTTGGCTTTAAGCCCATCGAGACGCCCGCCATCGAGCAGGTGGACGTGTTTGTCCACGGCATCGGCCAGTCGACCGACGTCGTGCGCAAGGAGATGTTCCGCGTGTTTAGCGGCGCCAACCTGGAGCGCGTCTTTACCGAGGGCACCGACACCAAGCTTAAGCCCAAGCAGCGCCTGGCCCTTCGTCCCGAGGGCACGGCCGGTGTGGTGCGTTCCGTCGTGGAGAACAACCTGGTGCCTCAGGGCTCCACGCCGTTTAAGGCCTATTACGCCGAGGCCATGTTCCGTGGCGAGCGTCCCCAGAAGGGTCGCCTGCGCCAGTTCCACCAGGTGGGCATCGAGTGGCTCGGCGCTCCCGATCCGGCTGCCGACGCCGAGTGCATCATTATGCTCATGGAGTTCTACAAGCGCCTGGGCTTCGACCTTTCCAAGCTCCGTCTGCTTATTAACTCGATGGGCGATGCGCAGTGCCGTCCGGCATACCGCGAGCAGGTCAAGCAGTTTATCCTCGATCACGCCGACGAGATGTGTGATGAGTGCCGCGAGCGCGCCGAGCTCAATCCGCTGCGCGCCTTCGACTGCAAGAACGACCACTGCCGCGAGATCATGGCCGACGCCCCGCTGATGGGCGACAACCTGTGCGACGAGTGCCGCGAGCACTACGAGCAGGTCAAGCGCTATCTGGATGCGGCGGGTATCGAGTATGTCGAGGATCCCACCCTGGTGCGCGGCCTGGACTACTACACCCGTACCGTCTTTGAGGTCGAGGCTCCCGGCGCCGGTGTCGGCTCCATCGGTGGCGGCGGTCGCTATGACGGCTTGGTCGAGCTCGAGGGCGGCAAGCCCACGGCCGGCGTCGGCTTCGCCGTCGGTTTTGAGCGCGCCCTGCTGGCCCTACAGGCCTTTGGCGGCGACCTGGGTGCCGAGGAGGTCCCGTGCGTCTACGTTGCCAACGCCGGCAAGGAGCTGCGCCAGAACGTCTTTGCCATTACGCAGGAGCTTCGCGCCGCAGGTATCGTGACCGAGGCCGACTACCAGGGTCGTTCGCTCAAGGCCCAGTTTAAGCAGGCCGACAAGGTGGGCGCCAAGCTCATCCTGGTCCTGGGTGGCGACGAGCTTGCCGCCGGCAAGGTCAAGGTGCGCGACATGCAGAGTCACGACGAGGTTCTCGTCGATTTGACCAACGTGGTCGAGGCGGTTCGCGAGCGCCTGTAGCGCATGATTTTTGAGCTGTGGACTCACTAAAGCGCTCAGCTCATTGAGAGCGATTGTTACGGGGGTGTTTCGCATTTATGCGGAATGCCCCCGTTTGCATATGCCGTCCACCGAGAAATACGACCATTTGGGGCAAAAAGCCTTGCAATGCAGAAAATACTTTTGTGTGGTAAAGCGCAATCAGCGTCGAAAGTTTTTGCCGAGTGCCTATAATAAATACCGCATGTTACGTGCATAGAAGGAGGAATGGGAGGAAACGTGGCTGAGAACCTAAGCAACCAGTCTGTACCCGAAGCCGCGGCGCGCGTCGCTGCCGTGGTCAACCGCCTCGTTAACCGAATCGGCTCGAATGCCGAATCCAAGGAGCGTCTCGCCGAGATCGAGATCCCCGAGGAGCTGCGCGACAATCTGGCGCTGTTCTTGCGCCTGGAGCGCCGTGTGCTTAGCGAGTATGATCCCGAGATCGCGGACCTGTTCGACAAGATTTTGACAGCCGAGATTGTGGCCAATGCCGGAAACCCCGGCACCCGTGCTGCCGACGAGTCCGTCGACGAGCAGGGCGTGCCCACTGCCGACGAGCCCACCGCCGTGGCGTTTCGCGAGGTCGTTGATCTGATCGACAGTCTGCCGCTCGATAAGCAGCAGGTTATCGTCCGCGCCTTTACGAGCTTCTTCCATCTGGCAAACCTGTCGGAGGAGAACTACCGCGTGGCGCAGCTGCGCGAGCGCGAGGCAGGTGCGTCGACCGATACCGAGGTCGATCCCGCCAACGAACTCACCGTCGCCTATCACCAGTTGGTAAACGAGATGGGTGTCGAGGGCGCCAACGAGCTGCTCGACAAGCTCGAGTTCCACCCTGTCTTTACCGCACATCCCACCGAGGCCCGTCGTAAGGCCGTCGAGGGCAAGATTCGCCGTATCTCCAACCTGCTGGAGGAGCGTCCGCGTCTGGGCGGCTCCGACCTGGTGGAGAACGAGCGCCATATGCTGCAGGAGATTGACGCCCTGGTGCGTACGAGTCCCATCGCGCTCAAGAAGCCCACGCCGGTCGAGGAAGCCGATACCATCATCGACATCTTCGATAACACGCTGTTCGACGTCATCCCCGTTATCTATCGTCGTTTTGACGACTGGGTGCTGGGCGACAAGGCCGGTACCGTGCCGCCGCTGTGCCCGGCGTTCTTCCATCCCGGCAGCTGGATCGGTTCCGACCGCGACGGTAACCCCAACGTCACCGCCAAGGTGAGCCGTGAGGTCGCCGCCAAGTATTTCACCCATATGGTGCTCAAGCTCGAGGACAAGTGCCGCCGCATCGGCCGCAACCTCACGCTCGAGGCCACCTACAGCAAGCCGTCTGCCGAGCTCATCAACCTGTGGAACCATCAGGTCGAGATGAGCACCCAGTACACGGCACGCGCCGAGCTGATCTCCGAGCACGAGCCGCATCGCGCCGTCATGCTCGTCATGGCAGACCGACTCAACGCCACCGTCCGTCGCATCACCGACACCATGTACCACAGCGCCGATGAGTTCCTGGAGGACCTGCGCGTCGTCCAGCGCTCGCTGGCCGCCTGCGGTGCCGTCCGTGCTGCCTACGGCCCGGTCCAGACCATCATCTGGCAGGTCGAGTCCTTCGGCTTCCATATGGTCGAGATGGAGTTCCGTCAGCACTCCGTGGTGCACGCCCGCGCCCTCAAGGATATCCACGAGAACGGTATCCATGGTGATCTGCAGCCCATGACGCGCGAGGTCATCGATACCTTCCGCGCTATCGGCTCCATCCAAAAGCGCTACGGCAAGAAGATGGCCCACCGCTACATCATCTCGTTTACCAAGAGCGCCCAGCATGTGGCCGACGTCTTTGAGCTTGCCCACCTGTCCTTTGCGCACGAGGAGGATGTCCCCGAGCTCGACGTGATCCCGCTGTTCGAGCAGCTCGAGGACCTCGAGGGCTGCGTCGACGTGCTCGACCAGATGCTTACGCTGCCCGTGGTGCAAAAGCGCCTTGCCCAGACCGACCGCCGCATGGAGGTCATGCTGGGCTATTCCGACTCCTCCAAGGACGCCGGTCCTACCACGGCCATGCTCGCGCTGCACTCCGCGCAGGAGCGCATCGCCAAGTGGGCCGAGAAGAACGATATCGACCTGGTGCTCATGCACGGTCGCGGCGGTGCCGTGGGCCGTGGCGGCGGCCCGGCCAACAAGGCCGTACTGGCGCAGCCCAAGGGTTCGGTCAACTGCTTCTTTAAGCTCACCGAGCAGGGTGAGGTCATCTTTGCCCGTTACGGCAACCGCACGCTGGCTCAGCGCCATGTTGAGTCCGTTGCCGCCGCAACGCTTTTGCAGTCGGCCCCGAGTGTCGAGAAGACCAACACCGAGACCACGCAGAAGTTCTGGGATATGGCCGAGAAGCTTAACGCCGCAAGCCACGAGCGCTATCTGGACCTGCTCAACACCGAGGACTTTACACCGTGGTTCTCGACCGTGACGCCGCTGACCGAGGTCGGTCTGCTGCCGATCGGCTCGCGCCCGGCCAAGCGCGGCCTGGGTGCCAAGTCGCTCGACGACCTGCGTACCATTCCGTGGATCTTCAGCTGGAGCCAGGCACGCATCAATCTGGCCGCTTGGTACGGCCTGGGTACCGCCTGCGAGCAGCTGGGCGATCTGGACCAGCTTAAGGCTGCCTACCAGGAGTGGCCGTTCTTCCGCACCTTTATCGACAACATCGAGATGTCGATCGCCAAGACTGACCAGCGCATCGCCAAGATGTATCTGCACCTGGGCGACCGCCAGGATCTGTCCAAGAAGGTCTTCACCGAGATGCAGCTCACGCGTAAGTGGGTCCTTGCCATCGTCGGTGACGAGTGGCCGTTGCAGCGTCGCCGCGTGCTCGGCTGCGCCGTCCGCGTGCGTAACCCCTACGTCGACGCCCTGTCCATCGCCCAGGTCCGCGCCCTTCGCGAGGTGCGCATGAACCAGGACGAGATGGCCGAGGAGAAGAAGGCCGAGTACATGAGCCTGATTCTTTCGACTGTGACCGGCGTCTCGGCTGGATTGCAAAACACGGGGTAATCGATAGCCCTGCGGCTCTCACCGGGACCCGATGGGTTTCCCTCTGAATGCGTCCTCGCACTTGAAGCCCCCTTATCCTGCTCCTTCGGAGCTGCGGATAAGGGGGCTTCGTGCTGCGGAATGCATTCAGAGGGAAACCCATCGGGTCCCTTCGTCCTCGGTCTTCAGGGGTTGGGGCTGAAGGGATTAAAGTGCGCTTCGCGCCTAATGTGGAGTGCGGCGAGGGCTTCTTGCGTCCTGCGGAGTGCGCCGGAAAGTAAACATACGACAGCCCCTGCGATGTCCGGTCTTCGGCGGATTACTGGCTGGGGGAATAATGGCGCGCTTCGCGCGTTTGGAAAAGGCTTCGTGCTGCGGAATGCATTCAGAGGGAGACCCATCGGGCCCTTTTGTCCTCGGTCTTCGGGGATTGGGGCTGATGAGAATTAAGTGCGCTTCGCGCCTTACGACTGTAGCGGCTGCGGTCTCGTTTGGGATCGCGGCCGTTTTGTTGTGGGTCAAATATGAACGTTGTGTTAATGAGTCGGTAGACGGTGGTGTTTTTCGGTGAGCGGCGTATCCTTCCAACGGTTTATCTAGTGTGTCAGTTGAAAGGAAGAGGGCGCTCGTCATTGTTTGAATGTGAACTGCCGTTTGAC
Source organism: uncultured Collinsella sp. (assembly GCA_958372035.1). Classification (GTDB taxonomy): domain Bacteria; phylum Actinomycetota; class Coriobacteriia; order Coriobacteriales; family Coriobacteriaceae; genus Collinsella. Next base: position 13,442 of record CATXML010000016.1, read on the forward strand.
CACAAGACGTTGCATCTGGAACTCGAGGATAAGAACTTCGCGGGTGTGATGGAAGGTCATCAAAACGAGTTTAAGACCACGAAATCGCAGGAAGAGCTGGTGGAGGAGTCGCTTGCCAACCCTTACGGCTCGCCTTCGCTCGAGGAGCTTTGTGCTGGCAAGAAGGATATTGTCATCATTAGCTCCGATCATACGCGTCCCGTTCCCTCGCGTGTGACGATGCCTATTCTGCTGCATCACATCCATTCCGCTGCGCCTGAGGCGCGCGTTCGCATTCTGGTTGCTACGGGTATGCATCGTCCGTCGACGCACGAGGAGCTCGTCAACAAGTACGGCGAGGAGATCGTTGCCAACGAAGAAATCGTTATGCACGTCGCGACTGACGACAGCATGATGAAAAAGATCGGCACCCTGCCTTCTGGTGGCGAGTGCATCATCAACAAGATTGCGGCCGATTGCGATCTGCTGCTTGCCGAGGGCTTTATTGAGCCGCACTTCTTTGCCGGTTTCTCTGGTAGCCGCAAGTCCGTCCTGCCTGGCATCGCCAGCTACAAGACCATCATGTACAACCACAACGGTCAGTTTGTGAACGATTCCCACTCGCGTGCCGGCAACCTGTGCCACAACCACGTGAGCGAGGACATGTTCGCCGCTGCCGAGATGGCTCACCTTGCCTTTGTGCTTAACGTGGTGCTTAACGGCAAGCACGAGGTCATCGGCTCCTTTGCCGGCGACATCCACAAGGCGCACGAGGCTGGCTGCGAGTTCGTGA
>CATXML010000017.1 GCA_958372035.1 uncultured Collinsella sp.
TGGGGGCGCGGGCGCTTGCGCTGGACAGACCGATAAAATGTTTGGCCGCAAAACGGATTATTAGCTCGGTGGGCTTTTAAAAAGCGCTGCTCATGCGCTGGGGAGCGCGTCGCACCGTGCGTATAATAAGGCGGGTAACGCCAAAATACGAGGCTCTGAGGGGATGCCATGTCTCAAGAAACCATCCGCGCGGCCGAGCGTGCCGCGGGACAGGTGAACGCCATGTCGACGTATGATCCGGACTCCGACCAGCTGCATGAGGAATGCGGCGTTTTTGGTGTTTGGGCGCCCGATCGCGACGTGGCTCGACTGACGTACTTTGGCCTGCGTGCACTGCAGCACCGTGGCCAAGAATCGGCGGGAATCGCTGTTGGTGACGGCGGTACGGTTATGGTCCGCAAGGATCTGGGCCTGCTCGACCGCGTGTTCTCCAACGCCGACCTGTCGACGCTCTCCGGTCAGCTGGCCGTGGGTCATGTGCGCTACGGCACCGCCGGCGCCAAGAGCTGGGAAGCCTCTCAGCCGCATCTTTCTACCATCAACAGCGTTATCATCGCGCTTGCTCACAACGGCACGCTGGTCAACACCGACGAGCTGCGCCGCCAGCTGATCGAGCTGGGCGTACCGTTCCTCTCCAATTCGGATTCCGAGGTCGCGACCAAGCTTATCGGCTACTTTACCCAGCGTACGGGCCACCTGCGCGAGGGCATTCGCAAGACCATGGAGCTCGTGCGCGGCGGCTACGCCATGACGCTCATCAACGAGCAGGCACTCTACGCATTCCGCGATCCACACGGCATTCGCCCGCTCGTGCTGGGCAAGCTGGTGGACGAGGGCCTGGACCAGGCCGATGCCGCAGCCGTTTCGCAGCTGCCCTCGCAGGACGGCGCCGCGACGGTCGACTCCGCCGTCCGTGTCACGCGCGCCGGCGGCTGGGTCGTTGCTTCCGAGACCTGCGCACTCGACATCGTGGGTGCCGAGTACGTCCGTGACGTCCGTCCCGGCGAGATCTTGCGCATCAGCGCCGAGGGCCTGGTATCCGAGCAGGGCGTGCCTGCAGCCGAAGAGCCCGCCAACTGCATCTTTGAGCAGGTCTACTTTGCCCGTCCCGACTCCATCATGAACGGCAAGAGCGTCTATGCCTGCCGTTACGACATGGGTCGTCAGCTGGCACACGAGGAGCCCGTCGAGGCCGACCTGGTCATCGGCGTGCCCGACTCCGGTCTGCCGCCCGCGGAGGGGTATTCGCACGAGAGCGGTATTCCCTTTGGCGAGGGCCTTATCAAGAACCGCTACGTGGGCCGTACGTTTATCGAGCCTACGCAGGAGTTGCGTGCCATGGGCGTGCGTATGAAACTCAACCCGCTGCGCGACAACATCGAGGGCAAGCGCCTGGTCGTCATCGACGACTCCATCGTGCGCGGCACCACCATGGTGCAGCTCGTCAAGATGCTGCGCAACGCCGGCGCCAAGGAGATTCACATTCGCATCAACTCGCCCGAGGTCATCTGGCCGTGCTTCTACGGTATTGATACCGACGTGCAGTCGCAGCTCATCAGCGCCAACAAGACGGTCGATGAGATCTGCGAGTACATTGGCGCCGATTCGCTGGCCTTCCTTTCGGTCGAGGGCCTGCTGAAGGTCATGCCCAAGGGCGGCTACTGCGACGCGTGCTTTACCGGCCGCTATCCCGTGGCGATTCCCGAGAGCTTTGGCCGTGACAAGTTCATGGAGGGCTTTAAGCCCCGCAACCTGGACAAGCCGCTGTACTTTGACGACGACGCCGTGGTCGAGAAATATGTCGACCGCAGCTGGGAAGAGGAGCACGGCGAGGCCTAAAACCTGCCATGTAGGGACAGGTTTATTTTGGTAGGTTTTACCTGCTGTTTTGTTGATATGACGGCGCGTGCTGTTATGGCGCGCGCCGAAATGGCGCAACTATGAGCACCGTTTGGCGCCTGCTCGTCAGACGGTAGTGGGAGAGGAAGACTCAGATGAGCGACAGCAAGCATGTGACGTACGAGGACGCCGGCGTCGATACCGCCGAGGGCGGCCGCGCCGTCGACGCTATTAAGCAGATGGTCAAGGACACCAACCGCCCCGAGGTCATCGGCGGCATCGGTGGCTTTGGCGGCCTGTTCTCGGCCGCCGCGCTTAAGGATATGGAAGACCCGATCCTGATTAGCGGCACCGACGGCGTGGGCACCAAGCTCGTGCTCGCCCAGATCATGGACCGTCACGAGACGGTGGGCCAGGACCTGGTCGCCATGTGCGTCAATGACATTTTGGCTTCGGGCGCCGAGCCGCTGTTCTTCCTGGATTACGTTGCCATCGGTCACATTGAGGCCGAGCACATGGCAAAGATCATCAAGGGTGTGGCCGACGGCTGCAAGCTCGCGGGCTGCGCGCTCGTGGGCGGCGAGATGGCCGAGCACCCCGGAGTCATGGCTCCGGCCGATTACGACCTCGCCGGCTTTACCGTGGGTGTTGTCGATCGTCCCAAGATGCTCGACCCCGCGAACGTTCGCCCCGGCGATGTGATCCTGGGCCTGCCTTCCACCGGCGTGCACTCCAACGGCTACTCACTCGTGCGCAAGGTCATCGGTGTTGACGGCATCAAGCCGGGCACGCCCGAGGCCGCCGCTAAGGCCGAGGAACTGAGCCGTCCGCTCGAGGAGCTCGACGGTGCTTCGCTGGCCGACGCTCTGCTGGCCCCCACGCGCATCTACGTCAAGCCGATTCTGGAGCTGCTGCGCGGCGACGCCAACGTGCACGCCATCGCCCACATCACCGGCGGCGGTATCACCGAGAACCTCAACCGCGCGCTCGCCGACGACGTCGACGCCGTGGTCACCCGTAACGGCGCCGAGATGGGCTGGGATGTTCCGCCCGTCATCACCTACGTGTCGCGTCAGGCCGAGCTCGCGCCCAACGAGGCATGCAAAACCTTCAACATGGGCGTCGGCCTGTGCCTGATCGTTGCCCCCGAGGACGAGGCTGCCGTGACCGAGGCCCTGGTCGCGCTGGGCGAGAAGCCGTTCCGCGTGGGCGAGTGCGTCGAGGGTTCCGGTAAGGTCGTGTACTCCGATGAACGCTAACGAGCAGATGGCTGCTACCGAGGGCCTGGCTTGGGGCCCGTATACCCGTCCGACCGGCACCGATACGGCCGAGCCGCTCAAGATTGGCGTGCTCATCAGCGGCTCTGGCACCAACCTGCAGGCGCTGATCGACCTTATCGCCGCCGGCAAGCTCAATGCTTCGATTGAGCTTGTGGTCTCGAGCCGTCCCTCGGCCAAGGGTCTGCAGCGTGCCGAGCGTGCGGGTATTCAGACGCTGACCCTTTCCAAGGATGTCTATGCTGACCCTATCGCCGCCGACGAGATTATCGCGCACGAGCTGCTCGAGCGAGGCTGCGAGTACGTGGTGATGGCCGGCTATATGCGCATGGTGCACACGCCGCTGCTGGCGGCGTTCCCCAATCGCGTGGTCAACCTGCATCCGGCGCTGCTGCCGAGCTTTACCGGTGCCCATGCGATTGACGATGCGTTTGCTCGCGGTGTCAAGGTGACCGGCGTGACCGTGCACTTTGCCAACGAGATCTACGACAACGGCCCCATCATCGCCCAGCGTGCGCTGGCTGTTGAGGAGGGCTGGGACGTCGACACGCTCGAGGAGCACATCCATGTGATCGAGCATGTGCTGTATCCCGAGGTCGTACAAATGCTCGCCGACGGTCGCGTCCACGTGCTGGAGAGCGGCAAGGTGGCTATCGACCCGGCGCGCTAGCGCGTGTAAACAGGTCACCTAGGTTTCTTTGTGACATAAGCAATCGAAATAGCCGCTTGGGGCATATGGAACCACATGTGCCCCAAGCGGCTTTTACCATCTCTTCGATTTCGGGCTCCTGATAACGTGACAGGTGGGACCGAAAAATGGGGGGGGTGGTTGGCTGCGCGCATGATATGGATATCAGCGGCGATTTCTCCATCTCGGTAAATAAAGATGGCTTCAAGTTCAGTATCGGTTCGAACTTCGAGGTAGCAACCCTGTTCAACGATTTTCTTGCACTGACACCCATGTCATGAGCAAGGATAACTAGCCGGTATAGAGTTGCTTGAGCGGGTATGCGTCTGTTCAAGTGACCCATCGATTTGTTTAAGAAATAGTTAAACTACGAAACAAACGGCACGTGGGTAACTCACGACTCAGCGAGAGTAAAAGGAATAGGAGAAGAAGGTTCATGTTTTGCCCCAAATGTGGCAGCAAGATTGGTGATGATGCGCGGTTCTGTACCGAATGCGGTCTGCCCTTGGGCGGGCTCTCGGGCAAGACTGCGGCCGAGGAGGGGCCCAAGGCCGAGCCGTCGGAGCGAGAATCATCGTCCGCTGAAGTCATAATGGAACCCACAGATACCGAAACGGACTCTGCGATAGGACCCGCGAATGCCGAGTCCACAGCAGAACCGAGCCCCGAGCCGGTCTCGAAGACCGCGAATAGCGGTCACTCCCAGATGTACAACTTCTTTATGCAACGCTGTCAGGTCGGCAACCGCCTAGTGCCGCAGTTTGCTATCATGATCGCCGCATTTATCGCCGCTGCAGGCATCGCTTACGCTGCTTTCATGCTCTACAAGAACGTCATCGAGCCCAATCTCCAGCAGCAATCCGTGCAACAGGAGCAAGCGACCGAAAGGCCCAAGAAGGACGAGAGAGCGGTCGAAGAAGTTGTCTATACGTTGGAGGCAAAGTCATTGACGGCGTCTGCTCCGGTCGACCCTATGCTCGAACAGGGCGAGCGGAGGGACATGGAATGGTCCTATCCGCAACTTAAGAGCTCCACCAAAGACGACGTTGCAGACAAAATTAACAAGGCGATTCTCGAGCCCCTTCAAATTGATGCGGAGCGAACGAATCGAGCATCAGATAATGAGCAATCAGATGCTGAGTTGTACCCCGACGGCGAATTTCCCTGCATATCGAGAAACGTGACGGTTACGTACATGGATGAGAACTATTTCTGTATCCGTGACGAGCGCTATTCGACGGGATGGGGCCCGCATGGCGGCACGGTTGTGACTGGTGTTATTTTTGATTTGCATACGGGTGATACTGTTAGTCCTCAGGATATGTTTGGCATTGATACCGAGGATCTTGCCAGTTCTATGAGTTCGGCAGTTTGGCCGTATCTTACGGAAATAGGCAGAGACAGAGAGTATCCGTCTGACTACAACTCTATGCTCATGCGGAGCAATTCTTCAGACTATTCAATCAAGGGTTCAACATGCTTGTATGTGACATCCAAGGGGCTGGTGTATCGCACCGAAGACTATGAGCTCGGTACTTTTGCGGACGGCAATTGCGAGATTTTGGTTGCGTCCTGGGATGATGAGTATCAAGTTGGGTCCGAAGTAACCCCTGATGAGGTCAAGGACGGTACAACGGTGAAAGTCGATAAGGAGGACTAACATGTTCTGTCCCAACTGTGGATTTGAGCTTGATGGCGATTTGCGATACTGCACCGAGTGTGGCTATGCACTCGAAGATGCAAAGGCGGTGCTGAACTCTGCCAGCAACGAAGTGGCAGAAGAGCCTTCCGTTATCAATGAGGCTGCGGAAGAGATTTTCGCTAGTGACGAAACGGAGAAGGAGCCTTCCGCCGGTGCCGAGGCGGGGGAGGAAAAGTCGCCCGTGGAGAGCGAGCCCGTAGCGGACGAAGAAGACGACCGGCCCAAGGACGACGTGTCGTCCGATGCAACGCCTTCGATTCCAGCCGTGCGCGCCGACCGGCCAAAGCCGAGCAATCCGGTCGCCAAGCCCGTCGCGGCGCCAGCCCCTGCGCCTGCGGCGAATGTGTCCGCACAGAAAAAGGACCCCAAGGCGCTCTATATCGTCGGTATCATCGTTGGCCTGGCAGCCATTGCCATCTTTAGCTACCTGCTGTTCTTTAGCAAGTCCAGCGACGACGTTGCCCATTACGGCCAGGACAAGGCCATCGTGGTAGCCCAAGAATCCAAGATTACCCCGACCGACGCAAAGGGCGAGAAGATCAAGAAGTACTCGGTGACCCTGAACGGCGACAACGGCTACAGCACCAATGCTGAGGTTAAGGGTGACGAGGGCTTCACGGTAAGCCAGTTTCCCGATATCAAACCGGGAAAATATACCCTCACCGTTAGGGACTCCAAGTCAAAAGTCGAGTGGGGCATTCCCGTCAAAGTCGTCGATAACTCTAAATCCACTGATGCCGTAAAAGAGGTTTCCCTCGAGGTGCCTAAGGCCAACGAGGCCGATACAAAGACAGGCGAAGGCGACAAGAAGGATGGAGGCGCCGCTGCGGACAATACCGCTGCGTATGCCGCTTACAAGCAAAAGTGCCAGGAATATCTTGCGTGCTATGGAGAGCCACGAATTGTTGAGGCGACTGATTCTGTCTATGCGATGCGGGGGCTTTGTCTTGCCGACCTCGTTGATTTTGATCAGGATGGCCAGCCTGAGCTCTTGACCGTTGTGAACGGTATGAGCGATGACGAATTAAAGAGCGCTTGGAATGGAGATATAGAGGGACTTCAGAAGTCCTACACCGTAGAGGTTTGGTCGGCAGCTGATGGTGGCGTCAAGAGGCTTTACAGTCAAAATTGGCTTGATAACAGCAACGGAGGAACGATGTTTCTTCCGCTGATTAAAGCGGATGACGGCAGCATCCTCGTAAGCCAAAGAACATATGAGATAAGCAATGCGATTACGGCATTGCTTGCTGGCAGGCAGGCTTTGGCTGGGGACAATACTTCGGTATACGGCAAGAAAGGCGATGTTTTTTCGCTTGTAAGCAACTACGAGTCCTGGGGAGTTGCGCCGAGCGAGGGCAATGGCTACGAAGGCTATTATGCGTCGGAGGGCAAGGAAATTTCCGGGACGGACTATAATGCTCTATATCAGCAATTTGGCTATGGGCACAATTACCGGACATACTACTTCCTTGATTTCTCAACCTCAGATTACGGCTCTATTTCGGGGGAATCCCACGTCGATCCCAAACAAGTTGCGGAAGTCACCAAAGATACGCTCAAAAAGGTGGGAATCGAATAAAAACTGAAAGGGGCTTGGAAAACTGTTTCCAAGCCCCTTTCTTATAGTAGTTGCTCGAGTCCAACAAGCCTCGCGCTGCTTGCTTGAGCCGCTCTATTTTGACACGCTTTGGTAAATCCACTCTTGCTAAACAAGTAGCACTGTTTGATCGGCTGGCCCAGCAGCGCGCTGCGTCGCTCGAGTGTTTCAAGAACGTCGGTATCTACGGGCTCGTTTCTCCATTTGCACTCGCCAACGATGAGCTCCCCATCGGCGTCCTCAAGCACAACGTCAATCTCTTCTTGCCGGCGCGTGTTCGGGTTCGTGCCCCACCAAGAGCCGATTGCCTTGGGCAGCACATCCAGCTCGCTCTCAACAACCTGCCGCATCAACCACTGGCGGCACACTTCTTCAAATGCAGGACCCACAAAGGTGGACAAATCATGCTTGGCGATACGCGCGGCCACAGCGGCTCCGAGCCCCTCCTCAATTGTTCCTGCGTACAGTGGAACAAAACGATACCAAAACCTAAACAGGTTATCGCAGATCCGATAGACTACCTGGCGTTTTGTTGCCTTTACAACAGGCGTGACGCGCTCAACGATTCGCAGTTCGATCAATGCGTCGAGCAGTCGCGCGACCTGTGGCGTTGCGAGGTGGGTAACATCGGCAATCTCTTTGGAGCGTACATAGCCGTTGGCAATGGCGGTTATGACGGCATTGTAGATAGCCGGGCTGCGGACCTCTTGCAGCAGATAGTTCTGGGGTTCGGCATACAAAAACGCATCTTGACGCAACAGCGCATGCTCAAGGTTCCATTGAGTGGAACGCGTGCCATCGAGCTGTGATAGATAGAGCGGCATCCCGCCAACAACGGAATACAGCTCGATGACCCTTTCGATGGGTGCATCGGGAAGCATGAGCGCCGCGTCGAAGATGGTGAAGGGGTCAATGCGCAGCTGCATGGTGCGGCGTCCATAAAGAGGGCTTTGGTGTCCTAGTACCTGGTGTTCCATAAAGCTCATGGACGACCCGCAGAGTACGAGGAACAGCTTGCTCGTGTCTTTATGTCGATCGATAAGCGTTTGCAGGCACGAAGAGATGCCCGGATCGCTCTCGGCGAGGTAGGGATACTCGTCAATAATCAGAACGATTCGCTCTGTCTTGGCGTGTTCGAAGACGGATTCGAGTGCAACCTGGATAGAGGGGAACGCTGCTCCTGCGGCGCTATCGCCAAGTATCTCGCGGCTGAGCAGCGCGAGATTTTCGCTTGCAACGGTTTGCTGCCCAGTAAAGAAGATCACATGGGGTTTGCCCTGTGTAAAGGCGTGAAGCAGGCTGGTTTTACCTACGCGACGCCTTCCATAGACTACAGCAAACTGAAAGGAACCCTTTTGATAGGCGGTTTCCAGGGATTCAAGCTCTTTCCGACGTCCAACAAACATGATGTGCCTCGCTCATATACGTATTACTAACATATATATTACTAACACGTATATGAGCAACTTTCCACCCGTCAATCGGATGGAACAGAAATGACAGCGTTTCTACTTAACGTGGCGCTTGAGTCTGGCATAGTCCTGAACTTGCTTTTTGCGCTTGGCGTTGAGGAGGTTGTTGAGGTCGAGCTTCTCGGCGGTGCAGCGTTTGAGTAGCTTGGAGCTGTCAAAGCCGTTTGACTCAATGTCTTCATCCAGATCGTGCTTGAGCTTGGTCCATTTATTGAGCTGCGAGCGCACGTAGGCCGCGGGACGTTCTATCTCGTTGGCGATGTCGCGTACGCTGGTGCCCGCTCCAAACAACTCGCGTATCTTTGCCGTCTCCTTGCGCGTGCGCTCATTTTTGGCATCGGTCTTGCATCGATCGCTGCAGTAGTGCCGTTTGACGCCACGATGCCCGGCAAGTGAATAGGCGCGTCCGCACTGCTCGCAATAGCCAATTTTGACGGTGCTCAGCTTGCGTGAAAAATCAAACCAGAGCCACGAGAGATAGCTGTCAAAGGAGAGGAACCCTGTGGACTCGTTACCCTGGAACACATCCACGTGCGCGCCCGAGAGATGCGAGATCACGAGCGCCTGCACCAAAGCGGTGAGTGCATCGCGGTCATCGTTTTCAAGTTCTTCGCGGCGCTCCTGGATATCTGCTTGAGGGTCGATTACATAGAAGCTCTCCTCGCTATTGCTGACCTTGAGCCGCGCTGAAATCTCCGAGCTGGAGTCTTCGTCCATGTAGAACATCGCCTGCAAAACACTGAAGTCATTGGCGGTGAGCTCGTGTTCAAAAGAGAGCACGTTGAGTGCAACGAGGGATTCTTCCTCGTCGATCATAAACATAAAGGCGTAGAAATATCCCGCATCGGATTCGATTTTGCGCACGATGGGCAGGCTTTTGAATGAGTCGGTATAATCACCGCCCGCCCTCAGGATAGTGGTGTAGATCTTGAAGGATGACCCGTTTGCCGCGCAGGTCACCACTGATTTCTCGATTCTTTCCAATGCGGAGACCTTTGCGATGGTGCAGCTCCCGTTGAGGTATTCCTGGATGCGCATGGCAATAAGTGCTGCCATCGCGGCATTGGCCCAATCGCGTACGGATTCTATTGCGTGCTTGCCAAAAAGCGGCCCGGTCTGTTCGGCGTAATCAAGTACGTTAAAGAGGCTTGCGCGGAAGGGCTGCTCTTTAACGGCGGTGGGTTCGATGCATGATGCCAGCCTGATCAGATCGGCATGGCGCTCGCTGTGTGCGGGCCCTTCGTTGCTTTTGTTGCCGGCCAGCTCGGTGGGCATGTAGAGTTCAAAGACAAGCTGGGCCTCGCCAACGGGCCTATTGGGTTCGTTCTCTATGAGGTTGACTTTCTTAAACGGAATCGAACCTTCAACGGTGCGTGTTTGGGAGAACTCAAACATTGTTACCCCTGTCTCTAGCTGCAGGTTTAATAGCGTAGCACGTTTAGGAAAATTACCCGGTCAAAATCTCTATATCGGATAAACGACAAATCGTATCTTGTGATCGTCAAGAAAAGGGGTAACGAGAAAGGACCCGATTATGCATTGCAAACAGTGTGGAGCAGAGATTAACGACGGCGCCAAGTTCTGCGGCGTGTGCGGAACGCCTACGGTCGCGGCTGCGGCCAGCGCGGTGGGGGATGCGATTTACGTCGAGGCCCAGCCGATTGAGAGCCAGTCTGTCGAGGCTCAGTTTCAAGCGGCGGAGGATGCAGAGGCCGCTGCTTGCCTGCAGGATTCGCTTCACGAGTCCATCGGGTCGCTTGGGCGAGCAGCGGTGATTTCATTGCTCTATGTGCTCTTTTTCAATTACGTGCTGGGAGGTGGCTCGCTGGGACTTAACAATATGATTCCGCTGGCGCTGCTTCTGATTGGTCCCTGGAAGGTGATTATCTCGCTGTACCGCAGCGGTGTAAGGCTTCCCTTTGTCTATGGTAGCGGCATTATCGGTATCACGATTATGCTAATCGAGCTTGTGGTTCTCGTGGGCCTTCCTGTCGTGGTTCTGATGCTTTTTTACTGGTTGGGCAGCGTGATTCACGGGGCGGTTCCGGTTGTTCCCGAATTAGCACCGATGACGATCGTGGCGCTCTGGCCTATCGCCTCGGTTGCCAACATCATCTTCAAGGCAATCAAGCTGCACATGGTTCGAGCCTAGCAAGTAGCCCGCCGCATGCCTTCCGCATGGGGTCAGGCGAATTTGAAAGGTGAAAGAAAAGGCTTACAGTCGAGCAAATTGTTCCTGGGCCTTTCCTGTTTGCAGGCTGTGGGCTATCGTTTCGATATGCTGAAGTTCTAGGGGGGATTTATGTACTGCGCAAGCTGCGGGGCAAAGATCAAAGACGGGGCGCGATTCTGTTCCGCATGCGGAAAACCGTTGGATGTGGATGATGCGCCGGCGAATGCTCAGCAGCCGCTTCCTTCAGGTACACCAAAGGCATCTGCTGATAGAAAAGCGACAAGCGATCCTGCTGCATCTCGCGCAGAGAGCGCTTCTCCGGCGCCCTCTGATCATATGTCCTTTGCGGCCTTTATGATGCAGCGTCGGCAGATCGGCCGTTTTGCTGTGCCTACGTTTGTCACCATTCTTGCAGCAATCATCTTTACCGCTGGTGTCGCTTACGCCCTGGTCAAAGCTTACGAAGCCTTTGTGCCGCCTCAAGCGCAGCAGCAGGAGCAGCCGGCTGCAGTCGAGAAGAAGTCGTCTAAAAAGAAGGTCGCGGCAACAAACAAGAAAGCACGCAAGGCTTACGAGGGCGTGGTTGCGCGTTACGAGGACTTTGCGAGCTATTGCGAGCAGAAGGGGGCTGGTGCTGCCAGCTACGACGACTGGGCCCAGGGACGCGGTGGTGATTCTGGACTGGGGCAGATATTCGTTTATAACAACCAGACTGCCCCCGGCTTTTTAAGCTACTACTATGCTTTCGATGATTTGAACGGCGACGGAATTGACGAGCTGCTTGTTGGGTTTGTCGATGCGCAGAACGATATTTCGGCGATTGTGGGTGCCTACTGCTTTGTTGATGGAGCGGCTGTTTCGGTTATGCCTTCGTCAGAGATGGTAGGAGGCTCCAGCAATATGACGAATCAGTATGACGGTTTTATTGCTCAGGGTGAGAGCCAAGTCATTACTGTCTGTAAGGACGGCATCGTTAAATTTACTTGTAGTCAGGATTGTAACCAGGCAGATTTCTATATTTCGCTTACTGCAAAGGGTCCTGAGGTCGTAGACGCGGTGCAAATTCAAAATAAGGAATTCGATAGGCAGAATGGCGCCTACTTGGTGAGGACCGTTGAGGATGGTGGCAAACCGCAGGAGGCGATGGTCCAGGGGCGTGAGGAAGCGTGCAGAATTCTTGACGAGCTCGCCGGGAAGTATCCGGAGGCCGACATTGAAATGCCGTCCGCAAGCAGCGATATGTGGAAGGCATTCAAAGGGGTGGAGCCTTCGGAGGGCTCTTTGAAGGACGGCTCTGGCACTGCGGACGATCGATCTGGCGCATCTCAAGCACCATCTGAAGCGGCATCCGATAGCAGCGACGATGGGGAGGCCGCTGCGCGCGGCGATGGCGTGATCGCCGACATGGATGCGTTCATTGCAAACGCCAAGCGCGAGTTGATTGTGCCAGATGACGCCTCTATTACGTTCAAGGTCGCTGATAAGCCAAACTATTGGGAGGGGGCGGCAACGTACGTTTGGTACGTCGAGTTTTATAAAGACGGAAAGGTCGTAGCGTCTGCGGAATGCGGCTCCGAAGGGTACCCATGTCGGTCGATTATGGCCTATCACGAGAGCTGGTAGCTTTAGCCGAGCCGTTTTGGCATTACAGCGCGCGCAGCTCTTATACCTTTCCCCTTGTTCCATCCGACGAGTTTAGTTGCGGCTAAAACGGACGTTACGAAGAGCTGACCGAGAGGCCGAACGCGCTCGCCCGCTCAGCGGATATGCCCCAAAAGGGCATCTGGGGTTCGAACCCTCCCGGTTCTTCGTCAGTTGACCAAAGGTGCGACATTATTGCCGCTCATCGGGGGTGGCTAAATGAGATGACTTGAGGGCTATAATTAGCCAAGCTAAGTTGGGGACAGATTGAGGCGCACAGGCTTTCGATGCGCCTGTCGACTCGGCAGTTCACAATTTATTAGACACGCGGAACGCGTGGTTTGGGATTAACGAAAGGAATCAGCATGTCACTGTTCCATAGCGATAACGAAAAGGAAGAAAAGCACAGCGGAATTCTCGGTGCCTTTTCTGTCGACAATATCAAATGGGAGCCTGGCAACGACGAAGATGCCTCGCTTGTCTCATTCCGCTATCCCTACGAGGATTTTCCCAACGGGTCCTATCTTCAGGTTGCGCAATCGCAGATTGCCGTTTTTACCAACAATATGGGGGCGGGCAGTTCTACTGACGCTACGGGTGCCGGCGATTCTCAGGTAAGCGTGTTTGTCGGTCCGTGCAAGATCAAGCTCGACACGGGAGACAGCCGATTCGCCCCGTTCCGCAATGCCGCCCATTCGCTTACCGGCGGTAGCTCGGCGTTTCATTCCGTTGTGTACTTTATCAATACTAACTACATGAACGAGCTGCGCTGGGGCACGACCGAGCCCATCATTGTCCAAGACCCTGAGGAAGACGTCAACGTTCATGTTCGCGCCTTCGGTTTGTTTGGCGCGCATATCGAGCAGAATGACTCGAGCCTGGTTCCCATTCAGGTGAGGAAGTTCCTCGTTAAGGTCGTGGGCACGCGAGATCGCTATACGCGAGAAGAACTTACTTCCTTTATGCGGGCAAAAATCCTTGAGTATGTTCCTGACCTGCTTGCCAAGGCGATTGTTGACCAGGAGGTTTCCGTTCTTAAAATTGCGACGCATCTGAGCGACTTCTCGTCTCAGATGCAGGGCAAGCTCGTTAACTATTTCGATGAGTTTGGTCTCACGCTCGATAACTTCTCGTTCAACAGCATCAAGCCCTTCGAAGAGGATCTTGCTGCCATCAACGAGATGAAGATCCAGCGTAAGCGGAGCATTCTCGAGGCGCAGGGTAACGCTGCCCAGATGGACATCGAGTCCGAGGCACTTGCCAGGAAGCGTGCGCGCGAAGGCTACAACTATCAGCAGGAGCGCGGCATGGACGTAATGGAGAGTGCTGCGGGCAATGAGGGGAGTGCCGCATCGGGCCTCA
>CATXML010000018.1 GCA_958372035.1 uncultured Collinsella sp.
TGCCATTGTGCTAAGCGCATACAGGTTTTTCTCCGCCATTGAAAAGGCGGGCAGGCCCTTTGACCTCGAATGCATCCGCATACTACGTCAAGTAGGACATTTGTTCCTTATTGGCGGCGTTGCTGTGAAGCTTCTTGGTGCCATAGTCACGGGGCTGATACTCTCAGGATTTGGCGGCAACTTTACGGATGCGCTTGGCGGCCAGCACCTCGACCTCTCTATGGTCTTTGCAGGCCTGATTATTAGCCTGATTGCCAGCGTCTTCCAGTACGGGTGTATCCTGCAAATACAAGATGACGAGTTGCTCTAGGGGGAATCCATGATTATTCTGCGGCTTGACCGCATGCTCGCCGAACGCAAGATCTCATCCAAAGAGCTTGCGGAACGTGTGGGCATCTCCCAGGTCAATATGTCACGCATTAAGACGGGCAAGGTTTCTGCCATACGTTTTTCAACTCTTGACGCGATATGCCGGGCACTCGACTGCCAACCGGGCGATGTACTGGAATATATATCCGACGATGAAGCCGATAGCCTTTTTGGACTTAAAGATGAATAGCCATAATTAAGCCGCCAATCACGCCCTCAACGCAAATTGCCCGCCAGAACGACTTCCGTACTGGCGGGCAATTTGTTTTCTATCAGCTAGATGCTCGATGAGCCGTGCAACTCTTTACGCAAACAGGCCGTAGATGCTGATGTTGGCCTTGGCGTAGAGGCCGTTAGCATACTCGGTCCACTTGGAGCTGGCGCTCGAAGCCTGCGAGGAATACTGCTGGTAGGCGGTGTAATAGGCGGTCATGGCCTGCTTGTAGGTGGCGCTATCGGCCGTAAAGGCATCGTCAGCGAAGGCCTTGGCATAGGTGCTGTCGGCATCCTTCCAAGTGCCCTTTGAGCTATCCCACTCATCGCCGACAAGGTTGATGATGTAGTCGGCGTAGTCCTTGCTCGCGGTCTCCTCGTTGCCGTCAGCAGGCTCGGTCGGGGCGGTCGGCATGCTTGCAGAGCTATCGCCCACCTTCTTCTTGTAGAGCTTCTGCAGCGTCGCAGACTGGCGGACGATCTGCTTGGCCTGGTCCTTGGACACGCCGTACTGCGTGGCCATGGTCTTGTAGTCCGAAGTGCCGATGGAATCCTCGGCGTACTGCTTCATTTCCTTGGAAGAAACGGTAATGCCCTCGTCCTCGGCAGCGTCCAGCAGAATCTGGTTGCGCACGTAGGACAGGATAACGTCGGCAGACGGAGCGGTGTAGTTGCCGTCGTCGCCCTTGACGGTGTCGAGGCTGTACTGGCTCTCGATGGCCTCGCGCGCGGTGATGTCGCTCTTCTTGCCGTTGTAGCTATAGCTTGCCACGGTCGAATCGAGCTGGTCCTCGGTCAGGGTCGCCGAACCGACACCCTTGCCGCCAAAACCACCGTTGCCGATAAAGAAGCCGACCACCGCAGCGATCACGATGGCGACCACAAAGGCGGCAATCATCGTCTTCTTGTGCTTGGATGCGCGGTCGTCCGCGTCGGAGTCGTCGTCCTCGTCCTGCTCCTCAGGCATAAGGTTCTCGTCGGCGGCGTCCGCGGCGACCTTTGCCTCCAGGCGAGCGTCCTCTTCCTCGGCGGTCGTGCCGGCAGCAATGTGCTCGGCAGACGTACCGGCGACCAGGTCGATCTTCTCGTCCTCATCACCGTCGGGGCCTTCGCCGCGCTCGATGATCTGGATGCCGTCGATCTCGTCCTTCTCGTCCTTCTTTTGAATCAGACCCATATCAATTACTCCTTGTTAGGAAACATAGTCCCCAATAGAATACGCCCGACGGAGCGCCGGGCGTATTGATTCTTAGGTTATACGCAAACACTTAAGTACTATTTAGGCGTTTGCAGCGTGCATACCTTAGGCCAGGTGCGCGATAACGGCATCGGCGAAGGCCTGCGTACCCACCGCGCCCTCAACGGAGCCGGTCTGGGCACGACGCACGTCACCGGTAACCTGCTCACCCTCGTCGAGCGTGGCAGATACGGCGGCGCGGATACGATTGGCCGCATCGTTCTCGCCCAGGTGATCGAGCATCATCGCAGCAGACAGAATCTCGGCCGTGGGGTTGGCGATATCCTGGCCCGCGATATCGGGTGCGGAGCCGTGCGTAGCCTCGAAGATGGCACAGTCGGCACCGATGTTGGAGCCGGGGGCCATACCCAGGCCGCCCACCAGGCCAGCGCACAGGTCGCTGACGATATCGCCGTACAAGTTGGGCAGCACCAGGACATCGAAGTCATTGGGGTTCTGGACCAGGCCCATGCAGGTGGCGTCGACGATCTTGTCGTTGAACTCGATATCGGGATAGCCCGCGGCCACCTCGCGCGCAACGCGCAGGAACAGGCCGTCGGTCGCCTTCATGATATTGGCCTTGTGCACGGCCGTCACCTTTTTGCGACCGCAACGGCGGGCGTACTCAAAGGCGTACTCCACAATGCGGCGGCTCTTGGCGATGGAGATGGGTTTGATCGAGATGGCGGAATCCGCGGCGAAGGTCTTCTGGCCCGAGCGCTCGACGAGCTGCGAAAGCTCCTCGACCTCGGCAGCGCCCTCATCGAACTCGATACCGGCGTAGAGGTCCTCGGTGTTCTCGCGCACGATGACCAGGTCGACGTCACGGAAGCGCGAGCCGTCGCCCGGCTGCGACAGGCAGGGGCGCACGCAGGCGTACAGATCGAAGTGCTTACGCAGAGCAACATTGACGCTGCGGAAACCCGTGCCGACCGGCGTGGTGATGGGCCCCTTGATGGCGACCTTAGTCTCGGCAACCGCATCGAGCACATGTTGGGGCAGCGGCGTGCCAAACTCGTCCATGACGCCGGCGCCGGCCTCCTGGACGTTCCAATTGATCTGGACACCGGTGGCCTCGACCACGCGGCGCATGGCCTGCGTAATCTCGGGACCGATGCCGTCACCGGGAATCAGGACTACATCGTGCGCCATAATCTGTTACTCCTCGTCTTCGGCGTCGTCAGATTTTTTAACGCTAGCACGCTTCTTCTTTTTGGAGAGATCCAGGCCAAAACGTTTAACAAGCATTTCGCAAATCTCGCTCGAACGGGCCTTGAGATAGCTGCCCTTACCGTTCTCGGCATCGAACTTAAGGCGCAGCGCGAGCTTCTCGGCAACCTCGGCGTCGATCTCGCCCTGGCAAAACTCGTACAGGCAACCGAGCATGTCGCGATACTCGAGGTCGCCGTGGTAGCACTGGATGGCCTCGTCCAGGATGGGCCAAGCCTCGCGCGAACGCTCGACGCTCGTGGCACCCCACACGCACAGCAGGCGGAAGGCGGCATAGCGCAGCGTGGAGGAGATCTCGTCGAACAGTGCAGTCTCGGCGCCCTCAAAGGCATCGCCCAGCTGCTCGGGGCAGGTGGTAGCGAGCGCCGTCAGGGCATCGAGGGCCTCCCAGCGGGTCTGCGCCTCGGGGCGGTCGAGCGCCTCGATCAGCGCAGGCACGCAGGGCACGACGCGCTGCGGATCGCGCTCGGCAAGCAGGTGCAGCACGCGGGCGGCAAACTGGCGGATGCGGCGCGTGGGGCAGCCGAGCTCCTGGACCAGGCGGTCGACGGCGTTCTCGTTCTCCTCTGCCAGCTGAAGCTGTGCCAGCTCCTCGTCGGTGAGCTGTTCGTCTTTGTTTTCTGCCATAGTTACCTCTTCTTACTATTTCTTAGCGTGCTTGCCAGCACCCTTGCTGTCATCGGTGACCGAGATGAGCTGTCGGTCGGCAGCGCCATTACGACGCGCGCGGCGGCGCTCCTCGGCGTCGCCCGCGTCGGCGGCGGCGCGATGGGCCTTGTTGACGTTAAAGACCTCGTCGTGCTTGCGCCACGGACCGACGGACTCGCCAAAGCTCATCTTAAGACCGGCGATAAAGCCGCCGAGCCAGCCGATCGGCGCAAACTGCACCAGGGGGAACAGCGAGAACACCCAGGTCAGCAGGACGACTGCCGCCGCGCCTGCAAAGTTGGCAATCCAGTAGTCGCGCTTGGTGATCACGCGCTTTTCGCAGGCCCACTGGCCGCACAAAAAGCCAATGTAGATCGCAAAGAGAAAGAGCACCAGCGCGAGCACCACGAACGTCCAGCTCATGGGCGCTACTCCTCGTGATGATGGCCGCAGCAGCACTCGTGGCCGTCGTCATGGCCGTGGCCGCCGCAGCACTCGTGGTCCTCGCCGTGATGGTGACCGCAACCGCACTCGTGGTCGTCGCCATGCTCGCCGCAACCGCAGCCGTCCTCGTGGGCACCGTGCTCCTCGGGGCGATACTGCGACCAGTCCAGACCGGCGGCGATGGCGTCGGCCTCCTCCTTATAGAGGACCGTGATGGCCTGGGTGCCCAGCTTGGCGCCACCGATAGCGTCGAGCATGTCGTAGAGCGTAAAGGCCACGTCGGCGCCGGGCAGCGCGAGCTCGCGGTCATCGGCGTAGGCGAGCGCCAGACGCAGGTCCTTAATGAAGTGCTCGACCATAAAGCCGGGCTTGTAGTCGCCGTCGAGCGCCTTGGGGGCCAGGCTCTCCATGGCGCCGGACTTGCCGGTGCCGCCCAGGATCATCTGGCGGGTCTTCTCCAGGTCAAGGCCGCTCAGCTCGGCAAATGCCATGGCGTCGGCCATGCCGACCATGCAGGCGCCCAGCGACACCTGGTTGGCGAGCTTGGCAGCCTGGCCCTTGCCGGCGCCATCGAAGCAGCAGATGTTGGCCGCAAAGGTGGCAAGGATATCGCGGACCGGCGCGATGTCGTTCTCGGTGGCGCCCACGATAGCCGTGAGCGTGCCGGCGATGGCGCCCGACTCGCCGCCGGTGACGGGGCAGTCAAACGCCATGCGGCCGGAAACCTGGGCGGCCTCGGCAATGTCGCGCGCCAGCTCGGGGGAGCTCGTGGTGAGGTCGATCAGCACCGCGCCGGGCTTGGTGCACGCGAGCAGGCCGTCGCCCGCCAGGTAGAGCTCCTCGACCTCGGAGGGATAGCCCACCATGGTAAAGACGACATCGGCGTTCGCCGCGGCATCGGCCGGCGTATCGGCCCAGACGGCGCCGCGCTCAACGAGCGCTGCGGCCTTGGACTTGGTGCGGTTGTTGACCGAGACGGGATAGCCGGCATCCAGGATGTGGCCGGCGATGGGGGCACCCATGATTCCGGTGCCGATGAATGCGACGGAGAGCTTGTTTGCCATGAAACCTTTCCTTTTGGGTTGGGTGTTGTTACCAGGTTGAATACTCGGTGCCAGCGCTTGAGCTGCGGGGCGCCCGTGGTCGTAGCGCCTGTCTACTCGCCGCGTACACGGCGCGCGATGCGGTCGGAAAGCGAGGCTTTCTCGGCGCGGTTCTTGCCCCAAAACGCGCAGGCCACCATGCCGGGACCCACGTGCGAGCCGATGGTGGGGCCTACGGAGCTGCGAATGACCGTGACGTCGGCGCAGCCCTCCTCCTTGCGGATGGCGGCTTCGAGCCAGTCGCCGTCCTTTTCGGCATCGGCCGTCATGATGGCGATGGGCATGGTGCGGTCGGGCACATAGTTCTCGCGGAACGACTTGAGGATGGACTTGAGTGCCTTCTTGCGGCCGCGGTTGACGCCGACCAGCGATAGCGAGCCAGCCAGGTCGTAGGACAGCTCGGGTTTGACGTCGAGCTTTGCCGTGAGCTGTGCCGCCGCGGGCGGAATGCGGCCGCCGGCAGCCAGCGCGTCAAAGCTCTCGAGCGTAAAGTAGCCGTGGACATAGGTCTTGGCCTCGTTTGCCCAGTCAACCAGCTGCTTGGCGGTGAGTCCCGCCGAGCGTTGGCGGACGGCCTCGAGCGCCAAGAGCTCGCCGGTCGCACAGGGCAGAGCGTTGTCGACCACGTACAGCTCAAAATCGGGATACTCGGCGCGTACGGCGTCCGCCGCCTGGCACGCGGAGTTGTAGCTCGACGACAGCGCCGAGGTAAAGCACAGGTAGACCGTAGGCGTGCCCTCTTTGGCGCACTCGGTGAAGAACTCGATATAGCGACCGAGCGACACGGCGGAAGTGGACACGCGAGCGCCGGCGCGCATGCGGTCGTAGAACTCCTTAGGGCTGATGCTCGACCAGATATCGTCCGTGCGTTCCTCGCCATCGATGATAAAGGGGAAGCCCAAGATATCGACATCGAGGTTCGCGGCGACCTCGGGGCTAAAGTCGCAGCAGGTATCGACGACGATGCGGCAGCGGTCTGAATGGCCGGTAGATGCAGCCTTGTCCATCAAAGCGACTCCTTACGTAAAAAAGCGGCCACCCGCATGGGATGGCCGCCAACCGTTAACTCATGCAAGTTAACGTATTTTACTCGTCAAGTGTTTCGATACAGGGCTTGATGATGCCATATCCACCATTCTTACGGTGATACACCACATTGATGAGGCCGGTCGTCGCGTTCTCGAACACGTAGAAGTCGTGGCCGAGCAGATCGGTCTGCACCAGCGCCTGCTCCTCAGTCATCGGGGTGACATCGATGACCTTCTCGCGGACGAGCAGGTCGTCCTCCTCCTCGGGCAGCAGCAGGTCGGCCAGATCCTCGACGCGCTCGACCGGTGCGACATCCGCTGCGCTGGCACCGCCCTGGCGGTTGTCCACGACCTTGGTCTTGAACTTGCGCAGCTGGCGGGTGACCTTATCGGCAGAGAGGTCGATGGCAGCGTACATATCCGCACCGTGCTCGGCAACGCGAATCACCGAACCGCGGGCACGAACCGTAACCTCGACGATTGCCGGGTTGGGGTTCGAGGGGTTCTTCTCATAACGAAGTACAACGTCGACCGTCATGGGCTCGATATCGAAAACCTTGAGCGCCTCGCCGATCTTCTCATCCACATGCGCACGCAGAGCATCGGTTACCGTCGTCTTGCGTCCAGAAACCTTGATATCCATACGTGGCTCCAATCTGCCTCGGGGACTTACTGTACTGGCTATGTACCCATTGCCGTGCATTTAATCACGCGGATTCCTAAAGACCCGAATAACGATTGCTTGATACCGCATACCGAAGTCTCGCACTTTTCTGTGGCAAAGTGCGCTATGGGAAGGCGACGACGACTGTGTATTTGGTCTCAAAAATTTGCTTTGACCTGCTGGTTTTATGGAAACGAAAAAGCCGGGTTCCCCTGTTTGGAGAGCCCGGCAATGCATGTTGAAACCGTGAAGAGGCGTCCCTCCTAGCGAATAGGAGACGCCACCCCTAGCAATAACTAGCTATTGAGCTTGTTAATGTCGGCGTCGGTGATAGTGCCCTCCTGGCTGGACGATTTATCCTCGGAAGATGCACCCTCGCTGCTCGAATCGGAGGATGTGGACTCGCCGGATCCGGTGTCGGCCGACTGCACGTCGGCGCCCGAGACCGTCTTGGTGGTGAGGTCATAGGGCATCGTGCCGTACCAGACGGAGTGGACCGCCTCGAGCGTGCCATCGACCGTGATACCGTCGAGGGCATCGCTCACGGCACGGCATAGCTCGTCGTTGGCCGAGAGGCCCGCGACGCCGAGCGTCGAGGGCGTCTCGAGCGTGCCGACGTAAGAGACCTGGCTCATCAGGCGCGCAAGGTAGCCGCCGGCCGTGGAGTCGCAGATCACGTAGTCGACCTCGCCGGACTCGAGTGCCTCAAAGCACTCGTTGATGTTGGAGAAGGTCTTTTGGTTGGCCGTGATACTCTGCTTGGCGAGCGCTTCCTGCGAGGCCGAGGAGGTCTGAACGCCCAGGGTAGCGGTGTTAAGCGTTTCGGTGGAAACGCTCAGAGACTCGCCGTCGCTCGTCTTTCCGAACACTGCCGCAGCGTCGTACAGGCAAGTACCAAGCGCGCTGATGTCACCATCCGTGGAATTGATGTCGCCAATGAAGATGTCGGCCTTTTTGTCGCCAAGCGCGGAATCGGCAGAAGACGCATTGACGAAGGCAACCTTAAGGCCCATACGGCTTGCAAGGGCACGAGCGGCATCGACCGCATAGCCCGTGAGGTTTCCGTCGGCGTCCTGCATGGCCTGCGGGGCATCAGACGTATCGAGGGCGACCGTCAGGGTTCCCGGCGTGACCAGGGCATCGTCCGACACCGCCGGCGTGACAACCTCGTGCTCGATCTGGTCGATCGTGGGCGTCGTGAACGTGGACAGTGGGTTGAACGCGCATCCGCTCAGACCCAAAACGGCAATGACCGCCGCGGTCCCAGCACCTAACCGAGCCGCGTGCACCAAGCTGCCCCTCACCATGTCCACTACCCTGCCTTCTGTGTCGTATACAATCCGTGCGTTGCGCGGAATAACTGGTTGTTCCCACCAGCTGACCTGGTATTTGACCCCACACTTGCGCACCGGGGTGTTTGCTCGGGAGGCCGCAGCCACCTTCACGACTGGCCCGCTCGCCCGCGAGGCGGTATTGCCCCAAAGAAAGTAGAACGGACGGTGCGGCTTACATCTAGGACGCGCCATGATCGCGCCGCGCGCACGCGGTCGCTTACGTGGATCCCTTTGACCGCGTCTGTCTTGGACTAGGATGGACATTTCGTCCGTCCGCAACCACAGCCTGGCAGGAACGTAGCGCATTATAGCCAAGTTCAAGCTAAAGTTTAAGGTTAGGGGCGTCATTCGCACCGTGAGCACAGATTTTGCAGGTCGGAGCGGACCATTCGTGCCCCCATGAAGCCCGGAGCTCCCCTACGGGGAGCTCCGGGGCGCCCTTCTTAGGGTGCCGTGGCCAAATAATGGCAAATATGAGTACTGTTACCAATTTAGTAACAGGTAATTTTGGCCTCTCGGACAGGTTTTGCGCTCAGTGCCGCCAACTTGATGCTTAGTTATTCTACATTTGTTTATTATCTTCTGACTTTACGCCACCTCCGAGTCTTAAATTCCCTGATTTTGCTGTTACTGATTTAGTGACAGTACTCATATTTGCCATTTTTTGGCCAGGGTATATGATTAACCCCCTATTTTCGTCGCGAATTAGACCGGCTTAAGCCCAAAACACGCCCGCAGCGTGCTAAGCAACGCCTCTTGCTTCTTCCTGCGGACATCGACACGATTCCGGTACCGCTTTCGCATACGCTGGTGCATGCGCCATGCGAGCGCTTCCATCGCTTCCATGTCGCAGAGCATTTCGTTGTTGACCGTCGCGACCTCGATTCCCATAGTAATCAAGCCCGTGTTGCGTTTTTCATCATGGATACGTCCCTTCCGGGAGGAATGGCCCAGCTCACCGTTGTATTCAAGGTCAAACCGGGCTGTTTCCTGATACGCATCGCAAATTGCATGCGGCATCCCTGAGATTGCCTGCGCGCGGTCATCGAACTCGATCTTGTAGTCGGTCTTAAAAGGACCGCAGGCAAACCCACCATAGGAAAACGGAAGCGAAAACAGAGCGAGCATGATGCACTCCATGGGCGAGCGCAGGTTTTCTGACAGGTAGGGGCACAGGCGCAGCAGCTGTTTAGCGGCACTCCCCTTGCATGCGGCAAGGTAATCTGCCAGGCGATCGGGCGTCAGCACCGGCTCGACTTCAAAGTAGCCCACATCTGGCGGTTGATCCTTATCCTTTGCAAGCCTGTTCACGGTGGGTGAGATGTAGGGAGGCAGATACTTCCCGCGATCGCTCAGTGAAATCTTGGAACACAGTTCCTGGGCCAGGGCAAACGCCTGGATACAGCCGACCTCGCGGGCGACGGCAACACAAAGGGCCTCGGGAGATAGGCTGTACACCCCCGGTTCTACCTCTAGAATCGAGCCGGCAGGCAACCCGGAACACACGGACCAGCCCACGCCAGGCATGCGGCGGCGCTGCGCCGCAGATCCCACCAGCAAGCACAGATCCTCTTGCACCTCGCCGCCTTTGGCTCCAATTCGCACCAAGTCGGGAAGATAGACATCCTCGCTCGAAGGCGATGACGTACACAGCACGCGGCGCTCCTCATCGGGCTCAAGGTCCTTCCAGCCGATGTAGCCCATCTGCCGGCGCTCGGCTCGAATCATACGCAACGCCGAGGCGCCCGTCAGGATCACGGAAGCCGCTAACTGCTCTTTTGTCGGTTTGTTGCACTGCCTGATTGTTACCGCCACATGAATCACCCCTACCAAACGCGTGCGATAGCGAGGCCATCAACGGCCGCGGCACCGGCGCGCTTGAGTTCCGCCGAAGCTGCCGCCATCGTCGCACCCGTGGTGATAACGTCGTCGATAAGCAGCAGGCGGCGGCCCCGCACGTCCTCAACGGTCTCGTACATGCCTCGTGCGCGTTCACGGCGTTCTTCACGACCGAGTTCACGCTGGTCGCCATGGCCGTATTTAACGAGGGCGTCGAGCAACGGAACACCCGACAGCTCGCAAAATGGGCGCGCGATGGCCTCCATATGATCGAAGCCGCGTCGCCGAAACGCCGCCGCAGTCGCGGGCACAAACACCACCGCATCGGCGCCGGACAACACACCGCCTAAGCGTTCGGGCGCCGCGACCTGGGCATGTAAGGCGGTGTCGTATAGCAGCTCTGCCAGATACGGCGCCAGGCGTCGCTCGCCCGCGTCTTTGTACGCTTTAATGATCCGCGGCAGCGGATGCGCGTAAACGGCACATGCCAGGCACCGGTCGAGTGCTTCGGCCATCGCCGAGGACGAACCCTCGACCGAGCACTCGGTGCACAGCAAGTCTCCAAACGGGGCGCCGCATCGAGTGCAGCTATGCCGCGGGTCGATGAGCGCAAGCGCCGCCAAGCAGTCTTGGCAAATAAGCGCGCCGGAGCGCTCGCAGCCGGCGCATCGCGTAGGCGACAACGCCTCAAGCGCCTCGTGCGCCGCCAGCTCGGCAAACGGTAGCAATTCGTCCGCAAACGGCAGGATGCCGGCACCTTGCAGGCATCCCAACACATTCAAATATCTCTTCACGACACAACCCTCCCTACGTTCGGTCGCAGGGAGGGTTGTTGATTCAGTGCTATGGTACCCCGACGCGTTTGGGGTCAGGCAGGTTAAATCCGTTTGCGGGCGCTATTCGCCGGTAGGCGGTTGTGGTGCAGACGAAGACGGGGTCGAACCCTCGCCACCATCTTGACGCGGCTTGCGGGAACGACGACGGCGACGGCGCTTCTGGCCCTGGTCGGCCGAACCCTCGCCACCACGATCTTCGCGCGACTCGCGTTCGTCGCGAGCAGCGCCGCGCGCGGCCTTGGCAGCCGCCCCTCCGCCATCTCCGGGGCGACGACGCGTGACCTTGACCTCGCCATCCGAGACCTGATCGGCAACGGAGGGCACCGAGGGCTTTTGCTGCGTGCCCGAGGAATGGCGGCGACGCGGACGCGGGGTGCGCTCGTCATCGTTGCGCTGCTTGCCACCCTTTTCGGCAGGTGTATCGGAACCCGAACCACCCTTGGGGGCGGCACCGGCTTCGCGAGCGGCTGCGGCGCGGAAGGCGTCCTCGCGCTCCTCGCTCGACAGATGGCGGCGGCGACGGCGCGTGGGATTCATGCCACCGCCGCGATTTTGCTGCTGAGGCTGCTGAGCCTCGCGCTCGCGGGAGGAATTCTTGCCTGCGGGAGCGGCCTCGCCGGCATCGCCCGAACCCGAGCGCTTGCGGCGGCGACGTCCACCGGCAGCCTCCTCAGCCTCGGGTGCCTCGGCCTTGCCGCGACCCTTACCGCGGCCGCGACCCTCGCCCTGGCTCTGACCGGCACGGGTATCGGCGTCCGCATCGCGACGGCGGCGCTTGGGCATCGACGTGCCGGCCAGACGGTCGGCGCTCGACAGGCCATCGCCCACGTCGACGCCGTTCTCGCGATCGAGTTCCATGAGCGCCAGGCGCATCTCGGGCGACTCGATGTGCTCGAGCACATCGCGCGTCACGCAGTCGGGGCGGCAATTGCAGCCCTGCTCGGCAGCCTTCTTTTTGCAGCCCTCCGAGCACGTCATATCGGCCAAGTTGACCTTAAAGACTTTGCCGTTCTCCAGGCGCAACACCAGCTGCTCACGCGGCGTGTCATATTCCTGGATGCGCGCCTTGCCAAGTGGCGTATCGATAAGTGTCTTCTTTTTGGGCGCGCGGCTCTTAAAGTCCTTGTAGGCCTCGAACTCGTAGCGCAGGCAGCACATCAGGCGGCCGCAGACGCCGCTAATCTTGGACGAGTTGAGCGGCAGGTCCTGCTCTTTTGCCATGCGGATCGAAACCGGCTCAAACTGTCCGCCAAAGCGCGTGCAGCAGAGCTCCTGGCCGCACTGGGCATAGCCGCCCACCAGGCGGGTCTCGTCGCGCACGCCGATCTGGCGCATGTCGACGCGAATGTGCAGCGTCGAGGACAGGTCCTTGACGAGCTGACGGAAATCGACGCGTTCCTCGGCAGCAAAGTAGAACACGGCCTTCTCGCCGCCAAACAGGTACTCGACGCCGACCGGCTTCATCTCGAGGTCGAGCTCCTTGACCAGGCGGCGGAAGTCGACCATGGCCTCGTCACCCTGGATAGCCAGGTCGTCGGCAAGCTGCAGGTCGATGTCGCTCGCTACGCGCAACACGGGCTTGAGCGGCTGACCGATTTCGTCGAGCGGCACCTCGAAGGGATCGGCCGTGACCAGGCCGATCTCGGTTCCGCGCTCGGTAGAACAAATGGCATAATCGGCCTCGAGGATATCCAGATCCTGTGGGTCGAACCACAGGTCGCGCGAGGCGTAGGTAAACTTAACGGGTACGACTAACGGCATTTCAGTGCCTTCCTGATATCGAACAGCATGACCTCGATGGCCAGCTGGGGAGTAACGTTTCTGGCGATGTTGCGCTCGGCGGTTGCGACCGCCTCGAGCGCCTGGGTGGCACCCGCAACATTCGTCGCCGCGGCAAGCCGCCCGATCGTGTCGCGCACGTCCTCGTTCACAACGTCTGCCGCCTCATCCTGAAGCGTCAGCAGCACGTCGCGCATGAGCGTCCGCGCGCTCGCCAGCGCTTCCATGATACCCGAACGCTCGCGCGCGTTGAGTTCGCGCTTGTTGCGGTCCTCAAGCTGCTTCAATGCTCCACGCGACAGGTAGTCGGCATTTTGCTCGAGCACCTTTTCCTGCGTGGACTTGACCTCGGCGAGCGGCGCCTTGACGGCGACGATGAGCGACTTGGCGCGACTGAGCACGTCGGCCTCGTCGGCGGCAATGAGTGAGTCGATGGCACGGACCATCTGACGGCGGGCGTCCTGGCGCTCGGCGCTCTTAAGAAACTCGATGCCGCGTGTGGGGCTTCCCGCCACGGCGACCGCCATGCGGCAACGCGCAGGGTCCTGACCGGTGGCGCGGCTCACGGCCTGCGCGGCGACGGCGGGCGATACCAGCCGAAACGGCACACACTGGCAACGAC